>NZ_VLJQ01000134.1:0-17456 GCF_007829375.1 Nocardioides sp. J9
CGCCGCCGGTGAGCGGCAGCAGCGGCCCGGCCAGGGTCGACCCGACCGGCGCGACCTCCACGACGTCGCCGTCGGCGAGGGGCAGGGTGAGCTCGGTCCACCGGGTCGCGTCGCGGCCGTCGGCGGAGATGCTGCCGATCCGCACGGACAGGGCGCCGCGGACCAGGATCCGCGCGGCGTCGCCCGAGACCCGGACGACGGCGAAGTCGGAGGCGTGGTCGAGGGAGCCGTGCGAGATCGCCTCGACCACGCCGGCCGGGTCGAGGCCGGTGTCGACGAGGCCGGCGAGGTCGGCGAGCCGGTCCCGCCCGGCGACGACCACGCCGTCGGGGGTGACCAACGTCGAGAGCTGCCCGACGACGTACGCCGCGCTCACTGCTCCACCGCCGGGAACGGCTGGGTGCGCTCGGTGGCGCGCTCGACCTCGCCCTGCACGTCGACGACCACGACGGTCACGTTGTCGTGCCCGCCGGCGGCGACCGCGGCGTCGACGAGCGCCATCACCGTCTCCTCGGGCGCCTGCTCGGTCGAGAGCAGGTGCACCAGCGCCGTGTCGGAGAGCTCGGAGGTGAGGCCGTCGGAGCAGAGCAGGAGGCGCGAGCCGGGCTCGGCCGGGACCAGCGCGAAGTCGGCCTCGGAGCTGGTCAGCGCGCCGATCGCGCGGGTGATCACGTGCCGCTCGGGGTGGCCGATCGCCTCGTCGCGGGTGATCTGGCCGGCGTCGATGAGCTCCTGCACGACCGAGTGGTCCGTCGAGATCTGCTCGAGCCGGCCCTGGTGGAAGGAGTAGGCGCGCGAGTCGCCGAGGTTGGCCACCAGCCAGTAGCCGAGGTCGTCCTGGAGGACGTAGGTCGCCGCGACCAGGGTCGAGCCGGGCGCGGAGGTGAACTCGGCGGCCAGCGCGGCGACGTGCACCTGCGCGGTCGCGATCGCCCGCTCGACGTCGTCGGCCTCGACCCGGTCGAGGCCGGCCAGCGGCTGGGAGGGCCCGACCGCGCGGGGGCGGGGGAGGTCGCCCCGGGCGTAGCCGCCCATGCCGTCGGCGACGAGGAAGACCGGGGGCGCAACCAGGGAGGAGTCCTCGTTGTGGGAGCGCAGGAGGCCGGGGTGGCTGGCCGCGGCGTGGACCAGGCGGGTCGCGCAGCCGGGGACCTGCCACGACTCGACGCCCGTCGTGTTGATCCGCACCTGTACCCCCCGAGAGCATCCTTGTCGGCCCCACCCTCCCTTCTACCAAGTGGGACGCACCGGTCGGCAGCGTATCGCGGACCCCCTCACGCGCGGGCCTCGACGGCGCCACATCCGGGCACGGTGGGTGGCGGCGCCTGCCCCTCTGCCGGGCACGCCGTAGGCTGGCGTGATGAGCCAGAAGCCCGAGATCGACTTCGTCGACCCCACCCCGCCCACCGACCTCGTGGTCACCGACATCACCGTCGGCGACGGNGCACCGTCTCGGTGCACTACGTGGGCGTCGCCCACTCCACCGGCGAGGAGTTCGACGCGTCGTACAACCGCG
Organism: Nocardioides sp. J9; assembly: GCF_007829375.1. NCBI lineage: Bacteria > Bacillati > Actinomycetota > Actinomycetes > Propionibacteriales > Nocardioidaceae > Nocardioides > Nocardioides sp. J9. The sequence continues at coordinate 1,517 of NZ_VLJQ01000134.1, forward strand.
GCGCCCCGCTCGACTTCCGCCTCGGCGTCGGCCAGGTCATCCAGGGCTGGGACACCGGCGTGCAGGGCATGAAGGTCGGCGGCCGCCGCCAGCTCGTCATCCCGCCGCACCTGGGCTACGGCGACCGCGGCGCCGGCAACGTCATCAAGCCGGGCGAGACCCTGGTCTTCGTCGTCGACCTGCTCGCCGTCCGCTGACGCCCTCTCCCTGCTGACCGGGTCGTGCCGCCATGCGCAGGCAGGACCGACCGAAGACAACTGCGCGCGCGGCAGCGCGGCGCCCGCGCCGCAGGCGCGTCGACGGCAAGTGCGGGCCCGAGCGTGCGAGGGCCTGCGCGCCGCTGTCGACAGGCGACGCGCTCGCGCCTGCTCACCAGGGCAGGTTGTCCGGGGCGTCGGAGTCCGACACCCGGGCAGCCTGCCCAGCCAGCTCGACGACGTCCCCGAGCACGAGCTGGCGGCCCCGGCGGGTCTCGACCTCGCCGTTGACCCGCACCAGCCCGTCCGCGATGACCGGCTTGGCGTCGGCCCCGGACTCGACCAGGTTCGCCAGCTTCAGGAACTGGCCGAGCCGGATCGACTGGTCACGGATCGGGACGTCCATCGGCTCGGGCACGCTCCAACCCTAGGCGCTGGGGTAGTCCCTGACGAAAAGCACCGGACACGCCGTGCGGACGGTGCTTTTCGTCAGGGACTACCGCTGCCGGACCGCTGCCGGGCGACTAGACGAGCAGCGAGACGGCGTGGATCAGCACGCCGACCAGGCCGCCGACGATGGTGCCGTTGATCCGGATGAACTGCAGGTCGCGGCCGACGTGCAGCTCGATGCGCCGGGCGGCCTCCTTGCCGTCCCACCGCTCGATCGTGTGGGTGATGACCGTGGTCAGCTCGGCGCCGTAACGGTCGACCGCCCACACGGCGGCGTCGGCGGCCATGTGGTCGAGCCGCTCGCGCAGGGGCGCGTCGGCGCGCAGCCGCGCGGAGGCGGCCTCGGCCTCGACGAGCAGCCGGCGTCGTACGGCGCCCTGCGGGTCGTCGAGCGAGGCGAGCAGCGCCTTGCGCAGCGCCTTCCAGAGCGTGACCGCCGTACCGATCACCGCGGGGTGGTCGAGCACCCGGTCCTTGAGCCGCTCGGCGCGCGCCTGCACCTCGGGGTTCTCGAGCAGGTCGACCGAGAGCCGCTCGAGCATCGAGTCCAGCGCCCGGCGGGCGCGGTGGTCGGGGGTGTCGCGGATCTCGGCGACCCAGCGCACCATCTCGAGGTGGGCGCGGTTGATGACGTAGGTGTTGACGCTCTCCGGCGCCCACCACGGGGCCCGCTCCCCCAGCACCTCGTGGACCGTGTCGGGGTTGGCGACCAGCCAGTCGTGCATCTCCTCCAGCATGAGGTCGACGACGCCGTGGTGGAGGTGGTCGTCGAGGACGCCGGTGAGCAGGCCGCCGAGCAGCGGCGCGATCGGCTCCTCGTGGAAGCGCGGCACGAGCGCCTCGGTGACCAGGGCCTCGATGTGGTCGTCGCGGACCTTCGACAACGCGACGGCGGCGACCTCGGAGACCTCGGTGACCAGCCGCTCCGCGTTGGCGGGCTCGGCGAGCCAGTCGGCGACCCGCTGCGCGATCTGCACGCCGAGCACGCGCTCGCGGATGATCGCCTCCTGCAGGAAGTTCTCCCCCACGAACTCCTCGAGCCCCTTGCCCAGGTCGTCCTTGCGCTTGGGGATCAGCGCGGTGTGCGGGATCGGCAGCCCGAGCGGGTGCTTGAACAGCGCGGTGACCGCGAACCAGTCGGCGATCGCGCCGACCATGGACGCCTCGGCCCCGGCGTTGACGAAGCCGAGGAAGCCGTCCTCGCCGTGGGTGAGGACGTAGACGGCGGCAGCCAGCAGCAGCAGCGAGACGGCGACCGTCCGCATCCGGCGCAGCGCCGCGCGCCGCACCTCGTCGGCGGCGGGGTCGGACGGGATCAGGGGACCTGCGGACACCCCGTCATCCTTGCGCACGCACCCACGGGGACGACGAAGGCGGCACCCCCCGGAGCCGGGTGCCGCCTTGCGTGTCGCGGAACCCCCCAGTCACCGCGACCTCGCACCCCGATCAACGACGGGGGCGGGCCGAGGTTCCGGTTGGCCGTGAACTGCTGTCGCGGACAGCTGTCTAGGCAGCGGTACGACGCCGCGGGACCGCCGCCGCGAGCAGCACGCCCACGAACGCGGCGATCGCGCCCACCACGAAGCAGGCCCGGAACGCGGTCTCGTCCGGCAGCTCGTAGGCACCGAAGGTGATCGTCGAGGAGGTCAGGATCGCCGCCATCACCGCCGAGGAGATGCTGGTGCCGACCGAGCGCATGAGCGCATTGATGCCCACGCCGGAGCCGGCCTCGGTGAGCGGGACCGACTCGAGGATGAGGGTCGGCATGGCGGCGTACCCGATGCCGATGCCGGCGGAGGTGATGCAGTTGAAGACCAGCAGCTGCCAGGGCGCGTCGGTCAGGAAGATCGCGAACACGTAGCCGCCGCCGAGGACCGCGGCGCCGATCATCAGGGTCACCCGCGCGCCGAGGGCGCGGATCAGCCGGCCGGAGATCGGCGAGAACGCCATCATCACCAGGCCGCCGGGGGCCATCCAGAGGCCGGTCTCGAGCAGCGTCTGGCCCAGGCCGTAGCCGGTCTCCTCGGGCGCCTGCATGAGCCGCGGGACGACGATGGCCTGCGCCATCATGCCGAAGCCGATGGCGAGCGCGGCGGCGTTGGTCAGCAGCACCGGGCGGCGCACGGTGACCCGCAGGTCGCACAGCGGGTCGGTGACACGCAGCTCGTAGCTGCCCCACGCGACGAGGACGAGGACGCCGGCGAGGAGCAGGCCCAGGGTGCGGCCGCTGCCCCAGCCCCAGTCGTTGCCCTTCGACACCGCGACGAGCAGGCCGACCAGGCCCAGGCTCAGCCCGAGCGCGCCGACGGCGTCGAAGCGGCCGCCGACCGCGTCGCGCACGTGCGGGATGAGCAGCACGACGGCGGCGGTCATCAGCACGGCCAGCCCGGTCGAGACCCAGAAGAGCGTGTGCCAGCTGAAGTCCTGCACGATCCACGCGGACAGCGGCAGGCCGATGGCACCGCCGACGCCGAGGGTCGCGCTCATCGCGGCCATGCCCGTGCCGGCGTACTGCGGCGGGACGACCTCGCGCATCAGCGCGATGCCGACGGGGATGAAGCCCATCGCGAAGCCCTGGAGCATGCGCCCGGCCAGCATCGGGGCGAGCGTGTCGCTCAGCGCACAGATGAGGGAGCCGAGCACGAGCAGGGCCGCGCTGACGACCAGCACCCGCTGCTTGCCGAACAGGTCGCCCAGCCGGCCGGCGATCGGCATCGCGACCGCGCCCGCGACGAGGGTCGCGGTGACGACCCACGAGGCGTTGGCCTCGGTGGTCCGCAGCAGCACCCCGAGCTCGCCCTGGATCGGGATCACCATGGTCTGGGTCAGGGCCGCGGTGAGGCCGCCGAAGCAGAGGACGGCGACGGTGAGGAGGGGCGAGCCGATGCGCCCGGTGGCGGGCGGCGTGGTCGACGGGGCGGTAGTTGTCACGGTCAACCAGTCAACGGCGTTGACCGATAGGCTGTCAACGTGACCGACCGGCCTGCGCGACGCCCTACGGTGGCGGTGTGACGAAGACCTCTCCCCCGGCCCGCCCCGGACCCGACGAGCGGCACCTGCGCCCGGCCGGCCGGGCGACGCGCGCGGCGATCGAGGAGGCCGCCCGCCGGCTCTTCGCCGAGCGCGGGTTCGACGCCTCGGTGCGTGCGATCGCCGGCGAGGCGGGCGTCGACCCGGCCCTGGTCATCCGCCACTTCGGCTCGAAGGAGGCCCTCTTCCTGCGCTGCGTCGACACCAGCAGCGGCCTCGGCGCCGTCCTCGACGGTCCGCTCGAGACGGTCGGGCGCCGCCTGGTGGCGTACTTCCTCGACCCCGACCGCCCCCTGCTCCGCCGGCGCTACCTCGCCCTCGCCCAGGCGGCCCACCTCGACGGCGTACGGGAGGAGATGAACCGCCACACCGCCGAGACCTACGTCGCTGCCCTCGCCCCGCGGATGACCGGCCCCGACCGCGAGCTGCGCGTCGCCCTCGCCGTCGCCCAGGTCAGCGGCCTGCTCTCGCTCGTCTACCGCCAGGAGGACCCCGTCCTCACCGCCGCCGACACCACCCGGCTCGTGGAGCTGTACGGCGACGCAATCCAGCAGCTCCTCACGCCGGCCGGGCTGTAACACGGTGATCGCCGGGGTGAGCGGCCGGTCGCGGATGTAACACGGTGATCGCCGGCCTGGGCGGCCGGTCGCGCATGTAACACGTCGTTCGCCGGCCTACCCGCCGCGAGACCGCGGAAATACCCCGCTGGGTGGGGCTGGAACAGACGTGAGCGGGCGGCAACAGCCGCGATCAACGTGTTACATGCGTGAGCGGGCGGCAACAGCCGCGATCGACGTGTTACATCCGCGAGCGGGCGTCGACAGCCCCGATCAACGTGTTACAGCCGCGAGCGGGCACCAACAGCCCCGATCAACGTGTGACAGCAGCGCCAGCCACCTCACCGGGCAGCGATCCAGTCCGCGAAGGCCTGCTGGCCGATGGTCGCGCCGGGGCCGGGGAGCAGGCCGCCCTCGCGGACCTGGCGGCCCATCTTCCCCACCATCGGCAGCGGTACGACGACCCGCCGCTCCCCGCGCTGGGCCAGCTCCTGCGTCATCAACCGGTCCAGCCGCTCCGGCTGGGGACCGGCGACCTCGAGCGTGGTGCCCTGAGGCTCGCCGAGGGCGGTGGCGACGAGGTGCTCGGCGACCTCCGCGGCGGCGACCGGCTGGCAGGTCATCCGCAGGCCGGGGGCGATCGGGCGCGGGGCGCGGTCGATCATCTGGCCGGCGAACTCGTGGAACTGGGTGGCCCGCACGATCGTCCACGGCACCGGTCCGGCGGCGACCAGCTCCTCCTGGCGCCGCTTGCCGAGGTAGTAGGGCATGTCGACGCGGTCGCAGCCGACGATCGAGAGGGCGACGTGGTGGCGGACGCCGGCCCGCTCCCCCGCGGCCAGCAGGTGGCGGGTGGCGGCCTCGAAGAAGGCGACCGACTTCTTCCCGCTCATCGTCTCGATGTTGCTGGCGTCGATGACGGCGTCGGCGCCGTCGAGCGCGGCGTCGAGGCCCGCGCCGGTGGTGAGGTCGATCCCGGCGGAGCGGGCGATGACGACCGGCGTGGCGCCGGCGCGTCGTACCGCGTCGACGACCTTCGCACCGACCACGCCCGTGCCGCCGGCGACGGCGACCCTGGGTTCATGGGTGTCCATGACCCCGGGACGCTACCGCCGGCGCACGGGCGCTGCCGCGTGTCGCGTGTTGCGCGTCGCGAACGGCTTGCTCAGGCTGCGTCGCCGCGCGCCTCGAGGGCGGCGGTGAGCAGGGCGGCGAGGGCCTCGGTCTGCATGTCGATGACCGCGCCCTCGACCTCCTCGCCGGCACCGTCGAGGGCCCGGGCGGCGAGCCCGGCCTTCTTGTCGATGAGCTCGGCGATGCGGGTGTCGAGGGTCTGCGTCGCGATGACCCGCCACGCGGTGACCGGCTCGGACTGGCCGATGCGGTGCACGCGGTCGATGGCCTGGGTCTGCTCGGCGTCGGTCCACGACAGCTCGGCCAGCACCAGGTTGGACGCGACCTGCAGGTTGAGGCCGACGCCTGCGGCGGTCAGCGAGCAGACGGCGATCTGCACGTCGGGGTCGTTGACGAACGCGTCGATCGCCTTCTGGCGCGTGCTCGACGACTGGTCGCCGCGGATCGAGCTGTAGCGGATGCCGCGCTCGGAGAAGACCTTCTCGGCCTGGTCCATGACGTCGATGTGCTTGGCGAAGAACACGACCTTGCCGACGTTGCGGGCCAGCTGGGCGGTGTAGTCGGCCGCGAGGCCGGCCTTCGCCTGGCCGATGCGGCGCATCATCATGAAGACGTTCTCGCCGGTCTTCGACGAGTTGTCCTCGCGCTCCCAGCCGGCGACCTGACGCACCAGGTGGTGGTCGATGCCCTCGACGACGGCGCCGGCGCGACGCGTGGACAGCGCGGCGTCGTACCGCTCCACCATGCGGCGCGCGAGCTCCTGCTCGGCCTTGCGGATCGAGCGCCCGGCCTCGCCCTCGAGCTCGACGGGCATGTCGGCCACGCGGCGGGCGGGGATGTCGGAGGCGACGTCGATCTTGCGGCGGCGCACGATGCCCTGCTCGATGACGGCGCGGCGCGCGGCCGGGTAGAAGCCGGGGTCGGCCGGCGTCAGGCCGGTCTCCTCGAGCGCCTCCATCAGGTCGCCCTGCGGTACGACGTCGTCGATCCAGCCGAGGAACTGCCAGATCGCCCGGAAGTCCTCGATGTCGTTGATCAGCGGGGTGCCGGTCAGCGCCATCATCAGCGGCCGGGCGACGCGGTCGCGGATCCGGTTGGAGATCTCCAGGACGTTCTGCGAGCGCTGGGAGGACTTGTTCTTGATGTAGTGCGCCTCGTCGACGATCATCCCGCGGAACCCGTGGGTGCCGAGCCAGCCGACGTGGCGGTCGAGGATCTCGTAGTTGACGACGAACACGTCGGCGAAGCCGTCGGCGTCGTCACCGTCGCCGTGCAGGACGGTCGCCTTGCGGTGCGGGGTCCAGATCTCGACCTCGCGCGCCCAGTTCGTCTTCACGACGTTGGGGACGACGGCCAGCAGCGGGAACGCGCCGGCGGCCTCGGCCGCGAGCAGCGCCTGGGCGGTCTTGCCGAGGCCGGGCTCGTCGGCGAGCAGGTACGTGCGGTGGCCGAGCGCGGCGGACGCGATCAGCTGCTTCTGGTGGTGCATCAGCTCGCGCCCGGCCGGGCCGCGCAGGCCGGTCAGGTTCGTGAGCTGGTCGGCGTCCGGCAGCGGCATGCAGGCCGGGGCGTCCGGCGCGGCGCGCTCGAAGGACCGGAACAGCGGCTCGAGCAGCTCCCAGCCGGCGAGGCGGCGCGGACGGACCTTGGCCCGGGCGTGCTCGAAGTCGGGCACGAGGAAGGGGTTGGCCAGCTGGCGCGCCTGCACCGACTGGGGGATGACGCGCTTCTCGAGGAGCGCGATGGTGCCGGGGTCCTGGACGACCGGCTCGGGCTCGGGCTCCGGCTCGTCGACGCCGGCCTTGCGGAGCAGCTCGCGGCGTACCGCCTTGGCGGTCTCGGACATCTCGGCGTTCTCGTCGAGCAGCGTGAAGAGCGTGCTGTCGCGGGCCGCGGTCTGGGCGAGGATCGTGGCGATGCCGTCGAGGCGCTTGAGCTCCTCGCCGCGGCGGCTGTCGGAGAGGTCCGGGTCGGCCTTGACCCGCGCCCGCTCCTCGCGGGCCAGGAGCGCGACGACCTGGAACTTCGCGCGCACCTCGGGCATCGCCGATCGGCGGGCGACCGCCGACTCCACCTCGCGCACGGCGCGCGCGAGCTGCGGGATGATCCCTTCCTCGTTCCGACGCGACCGCGCCGACTGGGAGCCTCGACGCTGCTGCGTCGCCCCCCGCTGGCCTCCTCGAGCCACAGGTGTCCTTCCATCGCGGCTGAGGCCGCAAGGTCGTTCGACGGCGGCTCGCGCTGCTGCGGGAGGGCGCCGTGCGGATGATCATCACCGGGTGCCCGTGCAGACACGGCGTCCGGTGGTGCTTCCAGAGTAGCGCACGCCTCGCTGCACGAGTGAGCGCAGGCACACCCTGTACGCCGGCCGGTGGACTCACAGGTTCCTGCCAGCCCCGGCGCAGGTGGTCCCCAGATCCGCCACCCACGCTCGCGGGCAGGCCTACCGTTGGGGTGGGCAGGAGCGAGGAGAGGAGCAACAGTGAGCAAGCACCGGATGAGGGCGGTCGCGCTGCTGGCCGCCGGAGCGGTGGCCGGCGGCGCCACCGGCGAACCCGGGTCCCCGCGGGACGACGACGGGCACGGCCCCCGCGGCTGGGGCCACGGCGGCCCCGGCGGCGCCCCCGGCTTCGGCCCGGGCGGCGACCAGGAGGCCTTCGCCGAGGCGCTCGGCGTCAGCGAGGACGAGCTGGCCGACGCCCTGGCCGCGGTCCGCGACGACCTCTGGTCCAACGGCCGCGCCCGCAAGCGCAGCGGCCCGCTGACCGAGCAGGACCGCGAGGAGCGCCGCGACGCCTTCGCCGAGGCGCTGGCCGACGAGCTCGGCATCGGCAAGGCGAAGGTCACCGACGCGATCGAGTCCCTGCGGTCGGACTGGCGCGCCGAGCGCCGCGCGGACCTCGAGAAGCGCCTCGACGAGGCCGTCGCCGACGGCGACCTCACCGACGCCGACAAGGCCTCGGTGCTCAAGGCGTACGACGCCGGCGTGCTCGGCCCCCACTCCCCCTGACCCGACACAACCCGCACCGCGAGGTGCGGGTTGTGGCTGCGCGAGGTGCGGGTTGTGGCTGCGCGAGGTGCGGGTTGTGGCTGCACGAGGTGCGGGTTGTGGCGGCTCGAGGTGCGGGTTGTGGCTGCACGAGGTGCGGGTTGTGGCTGCACGAGGTGCGGGTTGTGGCGGCTCAGGCCTCCACGCCGAGCGCGTCCCGGCCCAGGGCGAGCAGCGTGTCCTCCGGTGTGAACGGGTGGAACTTCGCGGCCCGGATGTCGCGGTAGCACCGCTCGATCACCGAGCCCTTGAAGAACGCCGGTCCGCCGGCCACGTCCATCGCGATGTCGCAGACCTCGATGCCGGCGCGCGCCACCTCGGCCTTGGCGGACATCACCGCGAGCACGGTCTGGTACGACGGCGAGGGGTCCTCCCCCGCCGCCGCCGCCAGCGCGCCGTCGAGGGCCCAGCCCGCGACCTGGAGCCGCTGGCGCATGACGCCGACCTGCCGCTGCACCGTGGGGTCGGCCGGGCGTCGCGAGGCGGCAGTCACCGCGGCGTCGTACGCCGCCTCGGCGACGCCGAGGTAGGCGCCGGTGATGATCGGGAAGGCGATGCTCGAGATCACCTGCAGCGGCGGGTCGAGCACGCCCCAGGGGCGGTTGGCGAGGACCTTCTCCTCGGGGACGAAGACGTCGACCAGGTCGATGTCGTTGCTGGCCGTGCCGCGCATGCCGAGGGTGTCCCAGTTGTCGGCGACGGTGACGCCCTCGGCGGCGAACGGGACGGCCATGTTGAGCACGCGCTTGCCCTGCTCGGGGTCGTCGAAGCAGAACATCGTGGACATCACGGCACCCTGCTCGGACTGGCTGGCGAAGCGCTTGCGGCCGGTGACGCGGTAGCCGCCCTCGACGCGGACGGCGTCGCCGTGCGGGTGGGTGTAGTCGCCGCCGCCGGTCGAGACGAGCAGGATCTGCTCCTCCGCGACGCGGCGCAACGTGGCCTCCGCGCCGGGCAGGCCGCGGCGGTAGCGCCAGGCGGTGAACGCGACGACGTGCTGGTGCATCGCGCTGGCCAGGGCGGTCGAGCCGCAGTGGTGGGCCAGCTCGCGCTGGAGTGCCGTGAGCTCGGCGATGCTCGCGCCGTCGCCGCCGAGCTCGGTGGGTACGGCGGCGCGGAGGATGCCGGCGGCCCGGAGCTCGTCGTACGCCTCGGTCACGAAGCTTCCCTCGGCGTCGTGGCGGGCCGCGTGGGCGGCGATGCGGGGGCCGATCTCGCGGGCCCGGTCGAGGATGGTCAGGTCGGTCGCCGCAGGTGCGGTCGTGTCGGTTGTCATCGTCATGCGTCCAATGTCCGACGGCGGCCGGGGCGCAACCAGTCCAGAAAAGTGACCCTGCCGGTTCGCAATCGGAACCGCAGCCGCGTCCTCGGTCGGAGCACCGGTTTTTCACCGATCCGGTGGTGGCGCCGCCGCGGCGGCGGAGAGGACCATGGGCGCATGCCCGACTACGGCAACTACTGCCCCGTCTCGATGGCGTCCGAGGTGGTGGCGGACCGGTGGACGCCGCTGATCATCCGCGAGCTGGTGCTCGGGAACACCCGGTTCAACGACATCGCGCGGGCGCTGCCCGGGATCTCGCGCTCGCTGCTGGTGCAGCGCCTGCGCCACCTGGAGCGGCGCGGGGTGCTCGAGACGTGGCCGGCGCCGAGCGGGCGCGGCAACGAGTACCACCTCACCCCGGCCGGGCGGGACCTGGAGCGGGTGATCGACAGCCTCGGGCGGTGGGCGATCGAGTGGCTCTTCGAGGAGCTGCGGCCGCACGACGTCGCGCCGACGACGCTGATGTGGTGGATGCACCGCCGCGTCGACCGCGACCGGCTGCCGCCGGGCCGCACGGTGGTGGCGTTCCGGCACACCGCGCCCGACCCGATCACGATCTGGCTGGTGATGGCACCCAGCGAGGTGTCGGTCTGCTTCCAGCACCCCGGCTTCGAGGTGGACGTGGAGGTGGCGGCGACGACGCCGACGCTGGCCGACGTCTTCCAGGGGTACGTCACCTGGCACGAGGCCGTCGAGGACGGCCGGATCGAGGTCGCCGGGCCGCCGCGGCTGGTCCGGGCACTGCCGCGGTGGTTCCTGTGGAGCCCCTGGGCCGACGTCACCCGCGAGCGCGCGGACCGGGCGGCGCGGGAGGCGCAGCGGGAGGCAGCGCAGCGGGAGGCCGGCGCGCCGACTCCCGCACCTGCCAACTAGAACCTGTTCTAGACTCGCTCCGTGGGTACCTACGCAGTCACCGGGTCCGCCTCCGGCATGGGCGCCGCCGTCGTCGAGCGGCTCGTCGCCGACGGCCACCGCGTCATCGGGGTCGACATCAAGGGCGCCGACGTCACGGCCGACCTGTCCACCGCGCACGGACGCCGCGAGGCAGCCGCCGCGGTGCTGGAGCTTGCGGGCGGCGTACTCGACGGGGCGGTGCTCGCCGCCGGCCTCGGCCCGGCGCCCGGCAAGGACCGCCCGCGGCTGATCGTCGAGGTGAACTACCGCGGCGTCGTCGAGCTCCTCGACGCGTGGCGCCCGGCGCTGGCGCGCGCCGAGCGAGCCAAGGTCGTGGTGTTCTCCAGCAACTCGACCACCACCGTGCCGGCCGTGCCGCGGGGTGTCGTGCGCTCGCTGCTCGCCGACGACACCGAGAAGGCGCTGCGCACGTTGCGTCGCCTGGGCCGGCTCGGCCCGACCTTCGCCTACGCGGCGAGCAAGGTCGCGGTGTCGCACTGGGTACGCCGCAACGCCGTCACCCTCGACTGGGCCGGCGCCGGCATCCGGCTCAACGCGCTGGCCCCCGGCGCGATCCTGACCCCGCTGCTCGAGCAGCAGCTCTCCACCCCCGCCGAGGCCAAGCGGATCCGCGCCTTCCCCGTGCCGATCGGCGGCTTCGGCGACCCCGCGCACCTCGCGGCGTGGGTCGTGTTCATGCTCTCCGACGCCGCGGACTTCCTCTGCGGCAGCGTGGTCTTCGTCGACGGCGGCTCGGACGCCTGGTTCCGCGCCACCGACTGGCCGCGGCCGGTCCCGGCCCGACGGGTGCCGGGGTACGTGCGGCGGATGGCGCAGTTCCGGTCGTACAAGAAGGCGGTGCGGAAGGGCTGAGGGTGGCTCGACCAGCTCACCCCTGGCGCGGGGCCTGTGCCGGCGGCGGTGGTGCCGGTGCCGGCGGCGGTGGTGCCGGGGCCGGGTGCCGGTGCCGGCGGCGCCGGTGGGCGTCGTATGCCGCTCGGCGGCGGGGGTTGATGACGTTTTCTCGCGGTTGTCGGCCGTTGCAACCGTCGACAAGCGCAGGAATCCCCGCCTGAGCGGGGATTCCTGCAGCCGGCACCGGACTTGGTGGCCGCTTCTGGGAGTTGTTGGCCGCTGCAGCAGCCAACAAGTTCGGGAATCGCCGCCTAGGCGGGGATTCCCGGCCCGCCCGGCACCCCTCCCCCGCACTTCCTGACCGCGCCTCGCACTTCCTGACCGTTGCAACAGTCAGGAAGCACGGGAATCACCTCCGAAGCGGTGATTCCCGACCCATCACAACGAGTTGCGCAACTAGTTGCATAGCCGCCGGATCCGGGGCATGCTGTCGCCATGGCCCTGGAGCACGCGATCCTCGTGTCGCTGAGCGAGCGCGCGGCGTCGGGGGCGGACCTGGTCCGCCGCTTCGACGCCTCGATCGGCTTCTTCTGGTCGGCGACGCACCAGCAGATCTACCGCGTCCTCGGCCGCATGGAGGCCGACGGCTGGGTGAGCGCGCAGAGCGTGCCGCAGGCGGACCGGCCGACGAAGAAGGTCTACGCCGTCACCGACGCCGGCCGCGCCGAGCTGGCCCGCTGGATCGCCGAGCCGACCACGCCGGACGCCATGCGCAGCAGCGTGAGCGTGAAGATGCGCGGGGCGTCGTACGGCGACCGGGCGGCACTGCTCGACGACCTGCGCCGCCAGCTCGACGACCACACCAAGCGGCTCTCGCTCTACGAGTACCTCGCCGCCCGCGACTTCCCCGACCCCGGCGCGCTGTCCGGGGCCGAGCTCGACATCTACCTCGTGCTGCGCGGCGGCCTCCTCATGGAGGAGTTCTGGGTCCGCTGGCTGACCGAGTACATCGACGCCCACACCCGCTCCACCGCCACCACCCCCGATACCACCACCGACCCAACCACCGAGGAGTCCTGATGACCAGCTACCCCCTGCTCACCTCGCCGGCCGTGGTCGGCGGCCTGGAGCTGCAGTCCCGCACGGTGATGGGCTCGATGCACACCGGGCTGGAGGACCGGCCCTGGCACGTCGACGAGCTCGCGGCGTTCTTCGCCGAGCGCGCGGCCGGCGGGGCGGGGCTCATCGTCACCGGGGGCTACTCCCCCAACATCCGCGGCTGGCTGCTGCCGTTCGGCTCGCAGATGACCACCCGCCTCAACGCCGTGCGCCACCAGCGGGTCACCGACGCGGTGCACGAGAACGGCGGCAAGATCGCACTGCAGCTGCTGCACGCCGGCCGCTACGGCTACACCCCGTTCAGCGTCTCCGCCAGCGCGACCAAGTCGCCGATCACCCCGTTCAAGGCGTCCGCGCTCTCCACCCGCGCGGTCGAGAGGACGATCGACGACTTCGTCGCGAGCGCGAGGCTCGCCCGCAAGGCCGGGTACGACGGCGTCGAGGTCATGGGCTCCGAGGGCTACCTCATCAACCAGTTCCTCGCGGCACGCACCAACCGTCGTACCGACAAGTGGGGCGGCTCCGCCGAGAAGCGGATGCGCTTCCCCGTGGAGGTCGTGCGCCGGATCCGCCAGGAGCTGCCGGACTTCTTCGTCATGTACCGCATGTCGCTGCTCGACCTCGTCCCCGACGGCCAGACGTGGGAGGAGACCGCCGAGCTCGCGCACCGCATCGAGGCGGCCGGCGCCAGCGTCATCAACACCGGCATCGGCTGGCACGAGGCGCGGGTGCCCACGATCGTCACCAGCGTCCCGCGCGCGGCGTTCGTCGACAGCACGCTGCGGCTCAAGGAGGTCGTGTCGATCCCGGTCTGCGCGAGCAACCGGATCAACACCCCCGACGTCGCCGAGTCCGTACTGGCCCGGGGCGTCGACCTGGTCTCGATGGCGCGCCCGTTCCTCGCCGACCCCGACTTCGTCGCCAAGGCCCGCGACGGCCGCGCCGACGAGGTCAACACCTGCATCGGCTGCAACCAGGCCTGCCTCGACCACACGTTCAGGGCCAAGCGGGCGTCCTGCCTGGTCAACCCGCGCGCCTGCCACGAGACGTCCCTGGTCCTCGGCCCGACCCGCACCGCCAAGCGGGTCGCGGTCGTCGGCGGCGGCCCCGCCGGGCTGTCGACCGCGGTCAGCGCCGCCGAGCGCGGCCACGACGTGACGCTCTTCGAGGCCGACGACGAGATCGGCGGCCAGTTCCGCCTGGCGATGCAGATCCCCGGCAAGGAGGAGTTCGCCGAGACGCTGCGCTACTACCGCCGCCGCATGGAGGTCCTCGGCGTCAACCTCAAGCTCGGCACCCGCGCCACCCCCGAGCTGCTGGCGGGGTACGACCAGGTCGTGGTCGCCACCGGCGTCGAGCCGCGCACCCCCGCGATCCCCGGCATCGACCACCCGAAGGTCGTGTCCTACCCCGACGCCATCACCGGCCGCGTCGACGTCGGCCAGCGGGTCGCGGTCATCGGCGCCGGCGGCATCGGCTTCGACGTCACCGAGCTCCTCGCCCACGAGGACGGCGAGACCCTCGAGGAGTGGAAGGCGCACTGGGGCGTGGCCGACCCTGCCGTCGTACGCGGCGGCGTGACGGACAAGACCCCCCGCGCCCCGAAGCGCGAGGTCTGGCTGCTGCAGCGCAAGGAGAGCGCGCAGGGCAAGGGCCTCGGCAAGACCACCGGCTGGGTGCACCGCGCCGTGGTCAAGGACCTCGGCGTGCACCAGCTGAGCGGCGTCAGCTACGACCGCGTCGACGACGCCGGCCTGCACATCACCGTCGACGGACGGGCGCAGGTGCTCGACGTCGACCACGTCGTGGTGTGCGCCGGCCAGGAGTCGGTCCGCAGCCTGTACGACGACCTGCTGGCCTCCGGCTTCCCCGGTGCCGTGCACCTGATCGGCGGCGCGGACCTGGCCGCGGAGCTGGACGCCAAGCGCGCGATCAAGCAGGGCACCGAGCTGGCGGCCGCGCTGTGAGCGCCGTGCACAGCGACTTCCGCGCCGCCGTCGAGGCCCGCGACGTCGACGCGATGCGCGCCTGCCTCGCCGACGACGTGGTGTTCCGCAGCCCCGTCGCGCACAAGCCGTACCCGGGCAAGGCGATCACCGGCGCGATCCTCGCCAACGTGATCGAGGTCTTCGAGGACTTCCGCTACGTGCGCGAGCTCGGCGACGACGCCGGTCACGCGCTGGTGTTCGAGGCGAAGGTCAGCGGCCTCGACCTCACCGGCTGCGACTTCCTCGTGCTCGACGACGACGGCCTGATCACCGACTTCATGGTGATGGTCCGCCCGCTCCGCGCCGCCCAGGCGCTGGCCGAGGCGATGGGCGCGCGGTTCGACGCGATCGTGGAGCAGGCTGGTCGGGGGTGAGGGGAGGTGGGGTTTCACCACCTAGGTGGTGAAACCCCGACTGGGCACACGTTTTCAGGCCCCTCCGGGCGTAGTTTGGCCACCTGGGTGGTGAATCCCCGCCCCCGCCGCTCCCCCACCCCGGCGCGCAAAACCCACGCCGGACGAGGGGTCGCCCCGTCCGGCGTGGGTGCTCGGTGGCTCAGATCGACAGTGGGTCAGATCGTCGGGTTGTCGACGTCGGTCGGGCTGACCGACCCGCGCCAGCCGCCGGTCTCGGCGCCGCGCGCCTCGATGAACTCCTTGAAGCGCTCGAGGTCGCCCTCGGCCTTCTTGTCCACGATGTTCAGCGCGTCGCCGACCTTCTCGACGATGCCCTCGGGCTCGAACTCCATCTCCAGCGTCACGCGGGTGCCGGCGCCGGCGTCGTCCGCGGCGAAGGAGACGGTGCCGTGGTTCGTCGTACCGTCCAGGGCGCGCCACGTGATCCGCTCGTCCGGCTCCTGGTGGACGATCTCGGCGTCCCACTCGCGGTGGACGCCGGCGATGTCGGCGCGCCAGTGCAGGCGCTTGTCGTCGAGCTGGTCGACCTGCTCGACGCCCTGCATGAACTTCGGAAAGCTCTCGAACTGGGTCCACTGGTCGTAGGCCGTGCGCACGGGGACGTCGACGTGGATGGTCTTCTGGATCGTGCTCATCGGTCGTGCTCCAATCAGTCGGGTTCGCTCCCGCGGTACCCGTCCTCCGCACCTGAACCCGGTGACGCCGTCGTACGTCGGACACCTCACACCCTGCGCGCCCGTTCGTCTCGCCGCGCCCGCTGTAACACGGTGATCACCGACCTGGCAGCCCCGCCACCGCTGTACCCGCCCCACCCAGCACCCCGATCCCGCGGTCTCGGGGCTGCCAGAGCCGCGATCAACGTGTGACAGCGACGTCGTACGCCGTGCGGGCGCTCCACCGGGGAGCCGCGCCCGCTGTAACACGGTGATC
>NZ_VLJQ01000135.1:0-1704 GCF_007829375.1 Nocardioides sp. J9
CCGCCATCACGCCGAAGAGCACGCCGAGCAGCAGCAGCTGCGGTCCGGCCGGGGCGCCGCCGTCGACGAACTGCGGCAGGAAGGCGACGAAGAAGACGATGGTCTTCGGGTTGGTCGCGCCGACGATGAAGCCGGTCCTCACCGACGCGAGCCCGCTGCGGGCCGGTTGCCCGGCCCCGTCGCCGGCCGCAGCCAGGGCGGCTCGGGCGTCGCCGCGGTGCCGGATGGCCTGGACGCCGAGGTAGACGACGTAGGCCGCGCCGGCGAGCTTGAGCACGGTGAACGCGGTCGCCGACGCAGCGACGACCGCGCCGAGGCCGACGGCGACCAGCACCACCTGGGCGACGAGGCCGAGCGCGTTGCCGACGACCGAGAGCAGTGCGTCCCGCCGCCCGACCGTCAGCGCGCGGCCGATGGTGAACAGCAGGCTCGGCCCCGGCACCTGGATGAACAGGAACGAGGCGACCGCGAAGGCGGCGAGCTGGCTGGTCGAGGGCATGGTCGAAGTATCCGGCACGCGCGGCCTCGGTGACGACCTGATTGACCCATGCCGGGCGTCACACCCCCGCCGACACCTCAGGGGGTCGGGTGCCGTGCCGATCGGCGAGGCATGGAGCCCGACTGCCCGCCGTGGTGCGTGACCGACGCCGCCGAGCACGAGAAGGACGACCCGGGCGCGTGGCTGCACGAGGGGCCGCGTTTCGGGCTGCTGCGCACGTGGTGCCTGGACGGTGCCGAGCCGGTCTTCAGCGCGACCTTCGCGGAGCCGGTGGCGGAGGCCGGTGAGCTGGACGCCGACGAGCTGCGCCAGCTGGCCACCGACGCGCTCGACGCTGCGATGTGGATGGACCGGGCGGCGCGACAGGTGCCGGGCGGGTCGACCGGCGCCCAGCCGTCGGTCGTGGACCTGGTGCGCGCTGCGCACGCCCGGGCGACCCGCTCGGCCTGAGCCCGACCGCCCGGTCAGGCAGCGGCGGGCTCGCCCCCGAAGCCGATCTCGTTGCCGTCCGGGTCGCGGTAGGTCGTCTTGCGCACGCCGTTGTCGTAGGTCTCGGTCGACGCCGGCTCCAGCCCGCGGTCCGCGATCGCCTCGACCCACGCGTCGAGGTCGTCCACGAACAGCGTGTGCCGCGCGTGCCCGGCGTGCTCGGGCAGCACCTCGGTGAACAGGTAGCGGTGCTCGGCGAGGTCCCACACCGCCTCGACCTCGTTCGGCTGGAAGGACGGCGGCGCACCGAGCAGCCGGGAGTACCACTCCACCGCACGCTCGTGGTCGCTGACCGGGCAGCCGGCGAACAGGTCGATGCTCACCCCGCACACCCTAGCTAGGGACGTGGCGGCAGCCAGGGACGCGGCGGCCGCAGGCCCAGGGCCGCGGCGGAGCGGACCGCGTCAGTGAGCGTGGTGAGCGCCGGGCTGTCGAGGCGCCACCGCTGCCAGAAGAGCGGTACGTCGACCGGCCGGCCGCCCGGCAGGCGCACCACCTCGCCGGAAGCCAGCCCCGGCTGCAGCTGGGCGTCGAGCAGCATCCCCCAGCCCAGTCCCGCCAGCACCGCCTCGTGGAAGTCCGCCGTGCTCGGCACCCGGTGCACGACCGGCGGCCGGGCGGAACCGTGCGCGACGAGCACCTCGTCCTGCAGGTGGTCCTTCTCGTTGAACACCACGACCGGCATCGCCGCCCAGTCGACCGACCGGCCACGGCGG
>NZ_VLJQ01000135.1:1755-17029 GCF_007829375.1 Nocardioides sp. J9
CGGCGTGTAGCGCAGCCGGCCCAGGGGCTCGACCGAGCAGCCCTGCACAGGCGCGGCCTCGTGGGTCACCACGGCCAGCACGTCACCCCGGCGCAGCAGGTCGTGGGAGTAGGCCTGGTCCTCGATCCGGAGCCGCAGCGCGGCCCCGGGCATCGCCGCCACGTCGCGCAGCACCGGGCGCCACCACGTCGCCAGCGAGTCGGCGTTGACCGCCACCGCCAGCTCGACGACGTCGCTGGCACCCAGGGCCGCGGCAGCCTCCCCGGCCAGCAGGCGCAGCTGCCGCCCCAGCCGCACGAGGGGTTCCCCCGCCGGCGTGAGCACGCACGGCGTCGTACGGGCGACGAGGACCTGGCCGGCGGCGTGCTCGAGGGCTCGCACCCGCTGGCTCACCGCACTGGGCGTGACGTGCAGCCGGCGGGCGGCCGCCTCGAAGGTGCCCTCCTCGGAGATCGCGAGCAACGTCTCGAGCTGGACCGGGTCGAAGCGCATGCGACCGAGGTTAAGCGACGCTTCATGATCCTCAGGAACATTCGCTGGCCTGCACCTGACCGGGTGCCTACGGTCGGGGCCGTGATCACCCCCGCCGCAGCCGGCCTCGCGACCGGCCTGTCCCTCATCGTCGCGATCGGCGCACAGAACGCGTTCGTCCTGCGTCAGGGACTCCGGCGCTCGCACGTCGGTCCGGTGGTCGCGGTGTGTGCACTGTCCGACGCCGTGCTGATCGCCGCCGGCGTCGCCGGGATCGGCACGCTCGTCGACCGGGCGGGCTGGGTGGTCGAGGTCGTCCGCTGGCTCGGCGTCGCCTTCCTGCTCTGGTACGCCGCCAGCTCGCTGCGCCGCGCCCGGCACCCCGAGTCCCTCGCACCCCGCAACGGCAACGACAGCGAGGCGCTCGGCGGCGTCCTCGCCCGCACGGTCGCGCTGACCTGGCTCAACCCGCACGTCTACCTCGACACCGTGCTCCTCATCGGCTCGATCGCCGCCGCCCACGACGGCGGGAGCGAGGCGGGTCGCTGGTGGTTCGGCGCGGGCGCGGTCCTCGGCAGCATCGTGTGGTTCTGCGGCCTCGGCTTCGGCGCCCGCCTGCTCGCCCCCCTGCTCGCCCGGCCCCGGGCCTGGCAGGTGCTGGAGGTCGCGATCGCGGTGACCATGGTCGCGGTGGCGGTGAAGCTCGCGACCGGCTGACCGCGG
The DNA here is from genome assembly GCF_007829375.1 of Nocardioides sp. J9. NCBI lineage: Bacteria > Bacillati > Actinomycetota > Actinomycetes > Propionibacteriales > Nocardioidaceae > Nocardioides > Nocardioides sp. J9. The sequence goes on from NZ_VLJQ01000135.1 coordinate 2,950, forward strand.
CGTCAGGCCTTCACGTGCGGCGAGATGAGCGCCGTGCGCACCGACATGCCCAGCTCGCGGGTGCGCAGCGTGGTGATCCGGCGCCCCGGCTGGACGGCGTCCTTGACCGGACCGGCGTGCTCGCCGAGCAGCGCCGCCGCCGCGTCGACGTCCGCGACGGTGTGGGTGAGGCCCCAGATCCGCGCCGGCCCCTCCCCCGCCTGGTCGGGCGACCCGACGAGCTCGAGGATCACCTCGCCGAGCCGGTAGAACACCTGCCGCACGGCACGTCCGCCGAGCTCGCCGTCACGCTCGCGGCGCGGCTCGAGGCCCGCCTCGCGCAGCGCGGCGACGGTTCGCGCGAGGTCGGCGAGAGCAGGACGACGTGGTCGACGTACTGCGCACCGTTGGGGTGCGGCGGCACCTCCCCGGCCGGCGGGACCGCGCCCTCGACCCACGTCGTCGGGACCCCGTCGACGTCTGCCGGCCGCTGCTGCCCGTCGTTGGCCCCCCGGCAGGACAGGGTCCAGCCCACGACCCCCCGGCCGGCGTCCGGCCCGAGCAGGCGCACCGTCACGCTCCCGATCCGGCAGGTGCCACCGTCGGCCACGGCGAACCCCGCGGCCCGCCACACCTCCGGGGTGTCGGCGACGTGGAGCTCGGCGATCGTCACGGTCACGGCGCCGACCCTATCCGGGGGTGTTCCCGGGCGTGAGACGCCCGTTTCGAGAGTTGCTTAGGTTCGGCTAACCTATCCACATGATCGTCTGCCAGTGCCGCGTCGTCACGGACCGTGACGTCGATGCTGCCCTGGCCGACGGTGCGCGCACGGTCGCGGCGGTCTGCCGCTCCACCGGCGCCGCCCAGGACTGCGGGTCCTGCATCTTCTCCGTCAAGGCCCAGGTCGTGCGCCACCACGTGCAGGAGTGCGCGCACCTGCAGGCCGACGGCGCGGCGAGCTGAGCCGTCCGGGACCGCTCCGGGCCCCGCGACAAGCCGGCCGCAACTGAGTCTGGCCTCACCCAGGGTGTGCTGTGCCAGCATCGGCGTACCGACTCCCCACCATCCGAGGTGCTTCATGCAGCCAGTGGATCCCCGCGTCGTCGACCTCCTCAACGAGGCGCTCACCTTCGAGCTCACGGTCACCAACACCTACTTCCTGCACGCCCGGATGCTCGACAACTGGGGCCTGCCGAAGCTGGGCAAGGTGTTCTACGACCTCTCCATCGACGAGATGCGCGACGCCGACGACCTGATCAACCGCATCCTGATGTTCGACGGCCACCCCAACGTGCAGCGCCTCGGCGCCATCCAGGTGGGCGAGTCCGCCGACGAGATGCTCGAGCTCGCGCTGGCGAGCGAGCGGCAGGCGGTCGCCCAGTTCAACGCCTCGGCCAAGGAGTGCCACGACCTCGGCGACCACGGCACCGCCTCGGTCTTCGAGGAGATGGTGCGCGACGAGGAGAAGCACGCCGACTGGTTCGAGAGCCAGCTCGACGCGATCGCCCGGGTGGGCCTGCAGCAGTACCTCGCCCAGCAGATCGCCTCTGGCGAGGGCCCGGGCTGACGCACCGCCCGCCGCCGTACGACGGATCGGGCCTCAGAGCAGGGTGCCGAGCGGACCGAGGTCGATGTTGAGGTCCTCGGTGGTGAGCCCGTAGCGCTCCTTGAGCTGGTCCATCGCCCGCTCGAGGTGCATCAGGCCGGTGCCCAGCTCCTCGACCTGCGCGTCGGTGAGGTCGCCCTCGTCGACGCGGCGCAGGGCCTGCTTCTCCATCAGGCTCCGGACCAGCTCCACGACGGTCAGCACGAGCTTGAGCAGGTCGCGCTCGACCGCCTCGGCGTCGGTCTCGAGCCGCTGGGGCACGACGGCGCGGTGCCGGCCGGGTCGTGCCTGGTCGACGCTCATCGCCCGGCCCCCGCCCGCTGTCGCTCCGCCATCTCCGCGCGGACCGAGGAGATGAGCAGGTGCAGCCGGATCTCCACGAGGTCCACGCCCGCCAGCGACACCACGACGTCACCCGCGACGACCACCCCGGTCCCGAGCAGCCGGTCGAGCAGGTCGACCAACGCGACAGGCGCGAGGTCGCGGGACGTGCGGGCCGGCGCGGGTGCCGGAGGCGCAGGGGCTGCAGTCACGACGCCTCCAGCATCGCGAAGGAGTACGGCGGCCACGGCCCCCGCCCGTCGACGACCACCCGGGCGTCGCCCGCCCCGAGCCGCTCGACGAGCGCGGCGAAGGCGGCCTGCTCCTCCTCGGGCACCAGGTAGGCGGCGTTGAGCACCATCGTGCCGCGGTGCCCGGACAACCGCGGGTCCTGGGCGGGCAGCATGCGGCTGGCGCGGGACAGCAGCACGAGCGCCTCGTGGACGTCGCGGGCGACCTCGGCGGCGGACTCCTCGCGGGTCGAGCGCTGCTCGGCCTGCGCCTTCTTGCGGCGCAGGTAGTCGGCGCCGGTCAGCACCGGCTCCCGCTCCTCGACGGCCTCCTCGGCGGGCAGCGAGACCACCTTGACGCTCCACTCGGCGCAACCCTCGATCCGGTCGAGGACGTGCAGCAGGTCGACGTACCACTCCCGCAGGCGGGCACGGACCGCGTCGTCGTCGAAGCAGATCGTGGCCAGCCGCATCGGGGCGGTCGGCACGCGCGAGGCGACGGTGCGCACGACGTCGTCGTGGATGCGGACGGTGTCCTCCAGCCAGCCGATGTCCTCCAGGTGCCGCCGCAACGGCTCCTCGCCGAACTCCGCCATCGGCACCGTGGACACCACCGCCAGCAGGTCGCGGTGCTCGACCAGCTCGAGCCGGCCGCCGCACATGGCGGCCACTCCGGTCAGCACGGAGGCATCGAGGCCACGGCACACGGCGTACAGGTAGCGCGCCGTCGCGGGGGCTGCGTCAGTCATCGCGCGCCTCCTCCTCGTCGGGGTCGCGCCCCTCGAGCTCGGCGACCCGGCGGCGCAGCTCGAGGTTCTCCTCGGCCATGCCGCGCTCCTTGACGGTCAGCATCGGGTCGTGGCGCCACCAGTCGATGCCCATCTCCTCGGCCTTGTCGACCGAGACGACGAGCAGGCGCAGCTTGATCGTCAGCAGCTCGATGTCGAGCAGGTTCACCCGGATGTCGCCGGCGATGATGATGCCCTTGTCGAGGACCCGCTCGAGGATGTCGGCCAGCGACGCCGGCTCGGAGCCGTGACGGCTCACCGGACCGGTCTGCTGGATGCGGGTCGCAGGTGACGCGCTGGTCTCGGTCATCGCCCCTCCCCTGCCGCTCCGCGCAGGTAACGGTCGAGCCGGCGGTAGGACTGCATGTCGCCAGCGCCGTCCAGGTCGACCTCGTAGATCGCGAGCACGTCGGTCGTGCTGGGGATGCGCCGCATCTCGACGACCTCCACCTGCACGCTCCAGCCGTCGCCGTCGCTGCTCAGCCCGACGACCCCCTCGAGCTCACGGCCGGTGAGCTCGACGAGCTGCTGGGCGCCGCGGGCGGCGGCCCTGGGACCGGACAGCCGCTCCGGCCCCCGGCTGCTCGGCTGCGTGCGCTTCCGGGTGTTGCCCGACGAGGCCTTCGCGGGCGCCTTCTTCGCGGTCTTCCTCGCCGTGCCCTTCGTGGCGCTGCGTTCCTGCTCAGCCATGCCTGCTGCGCTCCTGCCCGGTCATCAGCCGCTCGATCAGCCCGTCCTCCCAGGCTTCGGCGGCCTCCTCGTCGATCGCCCCGTCCTGGCGCAGACGGTCGACCTCCTCGAGCTCGCGCCGGATCAGCTCGGGGTCGTAGTACTGGTCCTCGGCGTGCCGCAGCACCTGGTCGGCGACCGCGAGCGTGCCGCGCAGCGGCGCCAGCGGCAGCGTGAGGATCCCGGTGATCAGGCCCATGGCACGTCCCCTGCGAAGTCGTACGGCGCCATCGGGCCGACCAGGCGCACGCGCAGCACCTCGTGGTGCTCGGCGGCGAGCTCCTCGAGACGGTCGACGAGCTCCTGCTCCCGCTCGACGTCGACGAGCAGCGCCGCGTCGACAGCCTGGGTGGCGGACGGCTCGCGCCGCACCCGCACCTCGGCCAGCCCGGCGATCGCGTCGAGCACGACCACGGCAGCCTCGGCGCTGCGCTGCTCCAGCGCGTGCGCGACGAGCTCGCCGAGCCGCACCCGGTCGCGGTACGACGCCTCCTCGGGCAGGTCGCGGGTGCGCTCCCGCAACCGGCGGACCTCCTGGTCGCGGGCGACGAGGTCGGCCAGGACGGCCTCCTCGACGTGCTCGACCCGCAGGTTGTGCTGGCGTCGACCGGCGAGGCGCTCGAGGACGGCACGCAACGGGTCGCGCTGCTCGGCGAGGAAGCCGGCGACGGCGGCCTCGTCGGGAAGCACGGTCCCGAACCGGACCGGGGCCACCGCGCCGCTGGCGACCAGCGCGTCGAGCACGGCGTGGTGGCGCAGCAGGTCCGCCCGCCGCGGGCGGGAGAACCCCGCCCGGACCGGGGCGACCACCGCAGCCACGCCGTCGCCGACGACCAGGCCGACGTCCGGGTCGTCGACGGCCCCACCGACGTCGTCAGCGTCGTCGCCGGCAGGCACGACACCGAACACCACGAGGTCGGCGTCCTCGGCCTGCACCCCCGGCGGTGCGGGGGCCAGCCGGGCGCCCATCAGCGGGACTCGGAGCGCCGCCGGCTCGCGGTCTTCTTCGCCGGCCGGCGCTCCTTCTCGTCGTCGTCGTCATCGTCCTTGCTGCCGGTGATGGCGCGCTTGACGCCCTCGACCGCGCCCTTGGCCTTGCCCGCGGCGCCCGAGCTCTGCAGGTCGTGGACCATCTCGCCGAGGTCCTTGCCCCCGTGCTCGTAGAGGTCGAGGCGGTTGGTGGCCTCCGCGAACCGGAGGTAGGTGTCGACGCTGGCGATCACGATCCGGGCGTCGATGGTGAGCAGCTCGATGCCCACCAGGGAGACCCGGACGTAGGCGTCGATCACGATCCCCTTGTCGAGGATGGAGTCGATGACGTCGGCGAGCCCGCTGGGCGCGGGCCGCTCGAGGTAGCCGCCACCGCTGCGCTGGTGTGTCTGGACGGTCATGGGATGCCTCCTGCTTCCTCGGGCTCAGCTCGCCCGCTTGCGACGGGACCGGGCACGCGGGCGCTCGTCGGACTCCTCGTCCTCGGGCTCCTCCTCGTCCTCGGGCTCCTCGTCGTCGTACTGGTCGTCGTCCTCGGGCTCGTCCTCCGGCTCCTCGTCCTCGAGGTCCTCGGGCTCCTCCTCGGGCTCGTCCTCCTCGTCGGAGTACTCGTCCTCGGGCTCGTCCTCGGCCGGCTCGTCCTCGAGGTCCTCGGGCTCTTCCTCAGGCTCGTCCTCCGCCTCGTCCTCGTCGGAGTACTCGTCCTCGTCCTCGGGTTCGTCCTCGGACTCGTCCTCGTCGGAGTACTCGTCCTCGGGCTCGTCCTCGTCCGGTTCGTCCGCGTCCTCGTCGTCGAGGTCCGCGTCCTCGTCGTAGCCCTCGTCATCCGGCTCGTCACCCTGCTCGTCACCGGACTCGTCGGCCTGCGACTGCTCCTCCTCCTCGAGCGCCTCCTCGTGCGTCTGCACGACCTCGCCGTCCAGGATCGTGCCGCGCCAGCCCTCGATCTCGTCCGTGTCGAGCACGGTGTTCGTCATGACGTGGCGCCGGAAGTGCTTGAGCTCGGCACGGGCGCGACGGCCCTGCGCCCGCCAGATGTTCCCGGTGCGCTCGAAGAGGCCCTGGGGGTGGTACTCGAGCACCACGAGGATCCGGGTCAGGTTCGGCCCCAGCTCGTGGAAGGTGACCGCGCCGTCGACGTGGCCCTTGTTGCCCTTGGAGCGCCACACGATGCGCTCGTCGGGGACCTGCTCGAGGATGGTGGCCTCCCAGGTGCGGTGCGACCACACGATCTGGGCCTTCCAGGTGACCTTGTTGTCCTCCTCGGCCTCGACCTTCTCGACCTTCTTCATGAAGCTCGGGAACCCGCCGAACTCGGTCCACTGGTCGTAGGCCACGCGCACCGGCACACCGACGTCGATGTCCTCGATGATGTTGGTGGCCTTGGTCCCCTTGGACGAGCCGGACGAGGAGCCCGAGTCCCCACCCAGCCCGGGGACCTTGTCCTTGACGACGCCCTTGGCCATCGTCGCCGCGCCCTTGATCTTGTCGCCGAGCCCGGACCCGCCGGACCCGCCGTCGGAGTCGTCGGAGGACGTGACGCCGTTCGCCATGTCCTCGAGCCGGTCGGTCAGGCCGCCGATGCGGTCGGACACCGAGCCCGCGGCCTTGCCGGCGAGGGCCTGGAACAGCTCACCGCCGGCGCTGGCGAGCCTGCTGCTTCCGCTCGAACCCATCGGGCTCACCTCCCGGAGCGGGACGACGACGACTTCTTCGTCGCGCGACCCGAGGTGGACTTCTTCACCGGAGCCTTCTTCGCTGCCGCCTTCTTCGCCGGCGCCTTCCGGGCGGCCGACTTCTTCGCGGGCGACCGCTTGCTCGCGGTCTTCTTGGCAGCGGTCTTCTTGGCAGCGGCCTTCTTCGCCGGCGCCTTCTTCGCGGGCGCCTTGCGCGGCTCGGCCTTCTTGCTCGCAGCCTTCTTCGCCGGGGCCTTGCGGCTGGACGAGCTCTTGCGCGCGGAGCGGCGGCGCCGCGGCGGCTCCTCCGGCTCGGCCTCGTCCTCCGGCTCCTCGGCCTCGTCCTCCGGCTCCTCGGGCTCGTCGGACTCGTCGGGCTCGTCCGGCTCCGCCTCGTCCTCCGGCTCGTCCTCGTCGTCGGGCTCGTCCTCGGGTTCGTCGTCGGGTTCGTCCTCGCCTGGTTGCAGCGACCGGGTGAGCGACTCGACGCGGGACGCCGCAGCGACCATGGCCGCTTCCTTCGCGACGTCGACGAGCCGGCCGGTCAGCTGCCCCTGCAGCTCCTTGAGCTGCGGGGTGTTCTCGATGAGCTCCGCACCCTGCGCGAGCAGCTCCCGGTTGCTGGCGAGCTTCTTGCCCGCGAGCATCCCGGCGAGCGACACCGCCAGCCGCAGCTTCTTCGTCCGACCCAACAGGTAGCCCCCGGCAACAGCCAGGGCGATCTTGGAATTGGCAGACATCTCCCAGACCGCGATGCACTCCCCCCGAGCGCAGGTCGCGGTCCCCTCCCTGCGCTGCGATGTACCCCGCCACCCGGGGCACAATCGGGATGAATGTGGCCCGCGCCACAATTCCCGCGGATCAGCGGGATGAGCCCTGCACGGCGTCGCGGAGCAGGTCGACGGTCTCGGCCGTCAGGTCGGCGTGGACCATCACCACGTCGCGGCGGGTGCGCCCCCGCTCGACGATGGGTCGTACGACAGCCAGGTCGACGTCGCGCGCGAGGACCAGCAGCGCCGACGTACCGGGCGCGAGCGCGCACCGCGCCTGGTCCAGCATCCCCTGGTCGATGCCGGTGCCGGCGAGGCGCCGGGCGAGGTCGGCGACGCGGCGGTCACCCTCCGGTCCGTCGTCGGCGAGCAGGTCGACCAGCCCGCCCAGCAGCGAGCCGTCCAGCTGTGCGGAGCGGCGACGCAGGTGGCCGACGTGCGGCCGGTGGGTCCCCTTCACCCAGGTCACGGTCACCGCGTCGGTGACCAGCACGGCACCGCGCCGCACGAGCTCCTTGAACCGGACCTCGCCAGCGGCTGCGCCCAGCGTGGAGTCGTAGACCCAGATCGTGAGGGATGGCACCGCCCGCCAGCTGCCGGACGCTGCGGCCCTCCCGGACAACCGCACCACTCGCCCCCCTTCGGCGAACAGTCGTGATGTACCCAGATTGGTCCAATCCACGTTGCCCCGGAAGTGCTTTTTCGCGGAATCGGGCATCCGACCGGTACGGCGGGGTACCGGGCTGGGCCGGAGGGAGTCCACGAGGGGGGAACCTGATGCCTGACACCGACGACGACACGCGCGCCCGGATCGTCGACCTGCTGCTCGAGAAGGTCGCCGAGGACCGCTTCCCGTCGATCCCGATGATGGAGCTGCTCCAGGACCTGCTGACACCGGACGAGGTGCCGGCCTACGCAGCAGTCCTGATGCAGAAGATCAGCGAGACGACGTACCCGAGCGTGACCATGCTGGCCCGGCTGGCCTCGCTCGCCGACACCCGCTGACGGCCGGGCACGGGACGGAGCCGGTCAGCTGGCCTTCCTGGACTGCTTCGACTGCTTCGACTGCTTCGTCGAGCCGGCGTCGTCCCGCGCCTTGCCGATGGCCGTGCGGAGCTGGGCCGCGGTCATCCTCGAGCGTCCCTTGACGTCGAGCTCCTTCGCGAGCGCGTCGAGCTCCTTCTTGGTGAGGTCGGCCAGGTCGACGTCGGCGGCTTCCCTCTCGCGGGTCTCGAGCTTCCCGCCCGCACGCTTGTTGCCGGGACGGTGCTTCTTGCTGCCCTCGATGGACTGCTGCAAGGCGGTGAGCAGGTCGACCACCTTGTCGCCGGCGGCCTCGGGGTCGCGCTCGGCGACGACGACGCGGTCCTTCTTCTTCGCCTCGACGAGCTCCTCGACCCGGTCGGTGTAGGTGTCGCGGTAGTTCTCCGGATCCCACGTCGTGGTGAGCGCCTCGACGAGGTCGACCGCCATCTGCAGGTCCTTGCCGCGGCTGGCCGCGCGCTGCGGCAGGTTGTCGAGCTGCTCGGCCGGGTCGCGGACCTCGTCGGCGAAGTACATCGTCTCCAGCACCAGCACGTTGTCCTTGGGCCGTACGGCGGCGAGGTACTGCTTGCCGCGCATCACGAAGGTCGCGATCCCGATCCGCTCGGCCTTCGCCATCGCGCCGGCGAGCAGCGCGTAGGCCTTCTTCGCTGCCTCGTCGGAGGGTGCGAGGTAGTAGCTCTTCTGGAAGTAGATCGGGTCGATCTCCGCAGCGTCGACGAAGTCGCTGATGTCGATGGTGCGGCTCTTGCCGGGCTCGACCGACTCGAGCTCCTCCTGGGTGAGCATGACGTACTCACCGTCGTCGACCTCCGCCCCCTTCACGATGTCGCCGTAGGAGACCTCGTCCCCTGTGTCCTCGTTGACCCGCTTGTAGCGGATCCGTGACGAGGTCCCCTCCTCGAACTGGTGGAAGTGCACCTCGTGCGCCTGGGTCGCCGAGTAGAGCCCGACCGGCACGTTGACCAGTCCGAAGGACAACGACCCCGACCAGATCGACCGTGCCACGCCATTCCTCCTCGTCCCCGACCGCGGCCGCGGTCAGTCGTCCCCGAGGTACCCGTGCCGTCAGGGAGTACGCCGCGCGGCGCTGGCGAGGAGGTCCTCGACGTCGCGGCGGGCGCAGAGCCGCCGGTGCCCCCGTCCGGGCCCGTCCTGCTCGCTAGGCTTCGGACGTGACCGGCACGGACGAGCGTAGCCCGCGCGGCCGCCTGGGCATCGTCGTCGACGCGCTGGGTGCGCGCAGCTCCGACGAGGCGGCGCGACGGCTCCTCGACGCCGCGGGTGGGGCGGCGGACCAGGTCGTCGAGCACGGGCTCGGTGTTCCGGCCGTGCAGGTGCGCAAGCTGCGCTTCGCGAGCGGGGTCGAGGTCGTGCTGCACGACGACGTGGTGGTCGGCGTGCTCCTGCACCTGCGCCCGGTTGAGGGCGGTGGCGTCGTCGACCTGTCCAGCTGGCTGCCGCGGACCGGGAACGACGCGAGCCTGAAGGACCTCGAGCGCGCGTTCCGGCGCAAGGCGAGGTTCGCCGGGATCAGGTCGCCGTACGTCCCGGTCGGGCGGGCCTTCGCGCAGCTGCGGTTCGCGGGTCCCCACGGGGGTGGCTGGAAGGAGCGCGGCAACCTCGCCACCATCGTCGTCACCCTCGACCGGCCGGGGCTGGCACTGGCGCCCGACGCCGACGAGTGCCCGGCCTGTTCGACGCTGGCTGTGCTCGACGACCGGGGAGGCCTCGACGTCGACGCGGCCCTAGCCCGGATGCGGGACGCCGTCGAGGCGGGCAAGGTCGAGGAGGAGCCGGGCCGGGTGCCGCTGGACGACGTGCCGCCCCTGCACGCCTCGGGGTTGATGGACGTCGTCGAGAGCCAGCTGACGTGCCGCACCTGCGCCCGCACCGCCTGCCTGACCCTCCACCGCGACGCCGCCCCCACCTTCACCTGGGTCAGCCGCGCCGAGGCCCAGCGCCGACCACTGGCCGCGGTCCCGCCGGTCGAGCGGTGGGGCAGCCCGGACCGCGTCACCAAGGCTCGCCGGGCGCTGACCGTGGTCGACCACGAGCCGGCAGCCTGGTTCCTCCTCGCCGAGGGCGAACGGCTCTACCTCGACGCGCGCTACTCCTACAGCGCCGTCATCGACGACTCCGCGCTGGTAGAGCTCGACGCCACCGAGCGCGAGGCCTGGCGGACCGGCGGCCACGCCTACCTGCAGCGGCTCGCCGAGGCGATCCACATGAGCGCGCCCTACGAGGACACCTCGCCCTACTACGCCCGCGACCTCTTCCGCCGCGGCGGCGAGCCGGGTCGTGACTACCGCGGCGAGGTCACCGGCGCCGTCGTCGAGCACCGGATGCGGTCCGAGCTGCGCTGACAGTGAGCCCCGCCGCCCGCGGCCCGGTCAGACGTTGAAGCGGAACTCGACCGCGTAGATGTCAGCCACGTTCGCGTCCCGGGAGCGGGGCACCGTCAAGGAACGACTCGTACGCCTCACGAGCGTCGTCCTCGACCACTGTTGTCGCGGGGCCATAGCGCGTGTCTGTACGGTCGCGCTTCGGCCCAGAGAGCCAGAACTCTTCGCCGGTCGCGACATCGTAGAAGTTGCTGTCGAACCCGGGCGCCCGGCGCAGTTCCCGTCCTTGGAAGCGAGCGGTACCCCACGAGCGGTTGAAGTCCACCCAGCCGATCCACGACGGCCCACGATCGACGTCGTATCCGGTCTTCAACTGAACGAACATGATCCGGCGCGCCACGACCGTCTCCTCACGACTTATTGAAGCGGAACTCCACGACGTCGCCGTCGGCCATGACGTAGTCCTTGCCCTCCATGCGGACCTTGCCGGCCTCCTTGGCCTTGGCCATCGAGCCGGCCTCGACCAGGTCGTCGAAGGAGACGACCTCGGCCTTGATGAAGCCCTTCTCGAAGTCGGTGTGGATGACACCGGCGGCCTGCGGGGCGGTGGCGCCCTTGGGGATGGTCCACGCGCGCGCCTCCTTCGGGCCCGCGGTGAGGTAGGTCTGGAGGCCGAGGGTGTCGAAGCCGACGCGGGCGAGGACCTCGAGGCCGGGCTCGGTGACACCCGCCTCGGCCAGGAACTCCGCGGCCTCCTCGTCGTCGAGCTCGATCAGCTCGGACTCGAACTTCGCGTCGAGGAAGATCGCCTCGGCGGGCGCGACGAGCTCGCGCATCCGGGTCTTGAGCTCCTCGTCCTGCAGCTCGTCGGCGTCGCAGTTGAAGACGTAGATGAACGGCTTGGCCGTGAGCAGGGAGAGCTCGCGCAGCAGGGACCGGTCGATGTCGGTGGAGATGATCGGCGTACCGGCCTCCAGCGCCTCCTTCGCGGCCTTGGCGGCCTCGAGGTTCGCGACGAGGTCCTTGTTCTTCCGCGACTCCTTCTCGAGTCGCACGACCGCCTTCTCGACCGTCTCGAGGTCGGCGAAGATCAGCTCGGTCTGGATCGTGGAGATGTCGTTGCCGGGGTTGACCTCGCCGTCGACGTGGGTGACGTCCTCGTCACGGAAGACGCGGGTCACCTGGCAGATCGCCGCGGACTCGCGGATGTGGGCGAGGAACTTGTTGCCGAGGCCCTCGCCCTGCGAGGCGCCGCGCACGATGCCGGCGATGTCGACGAACTCCACGGTGGCCGGGAGGATCCGCTCGGAGCCGAAGATCTCGGCAAGCTTTGCCAGGCGCGGGTCGGGCACGCCCACCACGCCCACGTTGGGCTCGATGGTGGCGAACGGGTAGTTCGCCGCGAGGACGTCGTTCTTGGTCAGCGCGTTGAAGAGCGTCGACTTGCCCGCGTTCGGGAGCCCGACGATTCCGATGGTGAGTGCCACGGGGCGCGATTCTATGGCCGTACGACGGGTGGCGATGAATCAGCGACGGGCCCGCAGCCGCTTGCGGGCGCTCCACAGGAGCAGGGTCGCCGGGGCGGTGGCCAGCAGGCACACCGTGCCGAGGATGAGCCTGTACCCGTGCGGGTCGTCCTCGGCGGGTCCCAGCCACGCCCGCAGCACGCTGAGCAGCAGGAGCACCTGGAACCCGCCGAGGACGACGAGCAGGCCGGTCACGACGGCCCCGGTGACGGGGCGGGTGGACTGCGCCATGTCGTCCACCTGCCCCGTCGGGGAGGTCACGAACCGTAGAGGGCCCGGATCCCTTCGGCGTCGCTCGCCTGGAACTCCAGGTCGGACGAGCTGCCGTTGCACTGCGGGTAGTGCATGATCGACTTGCTGTCGTACGGCGTCAGCGGGCGCCAGTTGTTGTCCTCGAAGCACGTGCCGGCCTCCGGCCGGGTGTGCTCGTGGCGGAACCCGAGGGCGTGGCCGAGCTCGTGGCCGAGGATGTCGCCGGGCTCCCAGTTGCCGGAGCTCCAGATGGAGTCGTCGACCAGCACGTTGCGCTGCCGCTTGGGCGTGCTCGGGAAGAAGGCCCGGGCGATGTACTGCGTCGTGTTGACCGGCTCGACCGAGAACAGCACCGAGCTGTTGCGGGTGTTGCAGTTGCTGTTCTGCGACGACACGTAGACGAAGTTGACCCGCGACGTGGCGTTCTCCCACAGCGCCGCACCGGCGTTCATCGCGTTCACGATGTCGCCGTGCCGGCTGCCGAACTTCGTGCTGACGCAGTAGGTCAGGTTGAGCGCCTGCGACGAGCTCCACTTGTCGTCGGCACCGTTGACCCGGTTGACGATGAGCCCGTCCTTCTGCGACTTCGGCTTCACCATCTGCTCGTAGAACTTCTTGAGCGCGCCGTCGTTGGAGATCACCTCGTCGCCGTTGACGACGTACGCACCGTCGACGTCGACGTACGTCGAGGCCTTGAACTCCTGGTAGGTGGGGGCGTCCGTCGCGTCACTGTCCGCGGCCGACGCCGAGACGGTGGCCCCCGCGAACGCGGCGGCCAGGCACGCGATGCCGACGGAAATCCTGCTGGTCCGGCTAGACAACATCCAAGAACCTTTCTCCCGAGAATGGATTGGCGACATCGAAACGCCGTGGAGGTGTGAGCCACAAGAGATCTTGCGGCTCACAAATGCGCAGGCTCTGGGGCTGCAGGAAAGTGAGCCACGGTTTCGGGGGTGGTCTTTGCGGGCTGGGGTCGCGTAGTCGGCACAGTCGGAGTGGCAGCGACGACGAGGCTGGGTAGGTGGTCGGGGCCGGCGGTCGGCGTGCCGTCGCGTAGGACGAGACGGGCTGGTCCCCGCAGGTTGCAGTCACGCAGCCGGCACAGTCTCGAAAGGCAGCGACGAGAAGGCTGGTTGGGTGGCGGGTCCGGCGGTCGGCCTGCGGTCCCGTAGGCGACGCCGGCTCCCGGTGGGTGAGGTGCGAGGCGCCCCAGCGCCGAGCCTCGAAACCACCGGGCCTTCGAGGCGGGCTGTGGATAGAGAACTGGGAGATTTCCCAGTCCACAGGCGGGTTTTCGGACCACCTTAGTGTCGGCGGTGTCTGGAAGAATCCAGTCATGGATCTCGGAACCAGCGCTCCCTCGGYGGAGCAGTACGACGGCCACTCGGTCGCCGAGCTGTTCACCGAGCTCCGCGCCGGAGCCCGGATCCGCACCACCGCGATGATCAACGAGTGGATCGCCATCGTCGCCTGGGCTGACCAGAACGTCGTCGAGTCGCCTGAGGGCGCAGCCACGTTGCTGGACGGGGTCGTCGACACCGGCGTCCCGATCGCCGGTCCGGGTGCACCGCTGGTGTCGGAGTTCGCGTTGATGGAGCTCATCGCCGTTCTCGGCCGTTCCCCTATCAGTGGACGCGCCTACGTCGGCCAGGTGATCGAGTGCGCCTGGCGCCTGCCCCGCCTCTACCGGGCCGTGGTCGCGGGTCGTGTGGACACGTGGAAGGCACAGCGCATCGCGGACCTCACCCACCCGCTCTCCCCCGAGGCCGTCGAGTTCGTCGACCGGCAGCTCGCAGCCGCCGTCGACGACGTCGGCTGGAAACA
>NZ_VLJQ01000136.1:0-16913 GCF_007829375.1 Nocardioides sp. J9
GGCGGCACGCGGGGTCGAGGCCGCAGGTGAGGCTCTTGCGGGACAGCGCCTCGTGCACCAGGGCGAGGCCCTCGACGGCGACCTCCACCTGGTCCCCGTCGTGGAGGTCGCGCGTGGCGAGCGCGGCGGCGCCGGTGGCGATCCGGTCGGCCCCGGTGACGGCCTGGCCGGCGCCCTCGGCGAGCTGGCTGGCGCCGTCGTCGAGCCGGGTGGCGCCGTCGGCCAGCTGCCGCGCGCCGCCGGCTCCCTCGGCCACCCTGGCCTTCGCGTCGCCGAGCCGGTCGCCGACCTCGCCGGACTGGTAGGCCACCGACGCCTGGGTGATCGGCTCGCCGGTGGGGCGGGTGACGGTGCGGACGAGCGCCACGCCCTCGTGCTGCTCCACGGCGGCGGCCGCCCGCTCGATGAGGGCGAGGTCCCTGGTGTTGCGCAGGTCGTGGTCGGCCTGCACGAGGACGTAGTCGGGCAGCACCTCGTTGACCGGGAAGTGCCGGGCCAGCAGGGCGAAGCCGCGGTTGCTCTCGGCCTCCTCCGGCAGCGGGTCGCGGATGTCGTACGACAGGTCGAGCAGCGGGAAGAGGGCGGCCAGCAGGGTGAGCGGGACCGCCGAGGCGGCCAGCATGCGCACCGGGTGCACCGCGACGAGGTCGGCGACCCTCTGCCACACCTCACCCGCCCTCGACTCCCGCGGCTCGGCCCAGCCCCGCCTGCCGGCGAGCGCGAGCAGCGCCGGGGTGAGGGTGAGGCTCAGGACCAGGTTCACCGCGATGCTCACGGCGATCGCCGGGCCGGTGGTGTTGAAGAAGCCCAGGTCCGCGAAGACCATGCACAGCGTCGCGAGGACGACGGTGACCGCCGAGCCGGCGATGACGCCGCCGACCCGGCTGGCGGCGATGCCGGCGGCCCGCACCGGGTCGACCCCGAGGCGGCGCTGCTCGTGGTAGCGGGCGACGAGGAAGACGGCGTAGTCGGTGCCGGCGCCGAGGATGACGGCGGTCAGGAAGGACCCGCTGAAGGTCGAGACCGCGAAGAAGTCCTCCATGCCGCACCAGGCCACGACCGCACGGCCGGCGGCCAGGCCCAGGCCCACGACGCCGAGCACGATGACCGGCACGGCGAGCGCGCGGTAGATGACGAGGAGGATCAGCCCGATCAGCCCGATCGTGACGATGGTGATCCGCAGGACGCTCTCCTCCGTCTCCACCGTGAGGTCGACGACGGTCGCGGTCGGTCCGGTGACCTCGACGACGAGCCCGTCAGGGGCCCTGTCCCGGACGACGTCGCGCACGGCGGAGACCTGGCGCAGCGACGACGGCGCACCGGTGGCGCCGGTGATGCCGACGAGCACGTAGCGCGCTTGCCCGTCCGCGCTGGTCAGCGCCTTGCGCAGCCCGGGCTGGCGGATGTCCTGGACGAAGACGACGTCGTCCTCGAGCGCACCGAGGTCGTCGACCAGCGACTCGGCGAAGAGCCGGTCGGCCCTCGTCAGGCCGCTGGAGCGCTCCATCGCCACCACGACGAAGCTCTCGCTGCCGCCGTTGCCGAAGGCCTCGTCCATCGCCTTCACGGCCACCATCGACGGCGCGTCCCCGGGCACCATCGGCGAGGAGTCGCGCCCGGCGACCTCCTCCAGCTGCGGCACCGCGACGTTCACCACCGCGGTGAAGGCGAGCCAGACGAGCAGCACCCACGCCGCCCGTCGTACGACGAAGCGGGCCCAGCCCGCGGCCTTCGTGCCGGTGTCCCCGCCGGCCGTCCCCATGGTCACCCGAGGAAACTAGAACCGGTTCCTTGCCAGTGGCAAGGAACTGTGTCCGGCTCCACTCCGCGGCCCCGAACCCGGTCCCGGGTGGCGCCGGTGTGGCAGGCTCGCCGCGTGACCGAGAACGATTTCACCCCCGACGCCATCGTCGTCGGCGCGGGCCTCGCCGGGCTCGTCGCGACCTTCGAGGCCACCCGAGCCGGCAAGAAGGTGCTGGTGCTCGACCAGGAGAACCGGGAGAACCTCGGCGGCCAGGCCTGGTGGTCGCTCGGCGGGCTCTTCCTCGTCGACTCTCCCGAGCAGCGCCGGATGGGCGTCAAGGACTCCCGCGAGCTCGCCTGGCAGGACTGGCAGGGCTCGGCCGCCTTCGACCGGATCGGCGAGGGCGAGGGTCCCGACCGCGGCGAGGACCACTGGGGCAGCCGCTGGGCCCGGGCGTATGTCGACTTCGCCGCCGGCGAGAAGCGCGACTACCTGCGCGCGCTCGGTCTCAAGTCGCTCACCTTCGTCGGCTGGGCCGAGCGCGGGGACGGCTCGGCGAGCGGGCACGGCAACTCCGTCCCGCGCTTCCACCTGACCTGGGGCACCGGCCCCGAGGTCGTGCGGGTCTTCCTCGAGCCGGTCGAGCAGGCCGAGGAGCGCGGCCTGGTGCGCTTCGCGTTCCGCCACCGTGTCGACGAGCTGCTCATCGAGGACGGCCGCTGCGTCGGCGTGCGCGGCTCGGTGCTCGAGCCCAACGACGGCCAGCCGCGCGGCGAGGCCTCCAGCCGGGAGGTCGTCGACGAGTTCGAGGTGCGGGCGCCCGCGGTGCTGGTCTCCTCCGGCGGCATCGGCCACAACTTCGAGCTGATGCGCGCGAACTGGCCCACGGAGCGGGTCGGGCCGGTGCCGGAGCACATGATCGCCGGCGTGCCCGCCCACGTGGACGGCCGGATGCTCGCGATCAGCGAGTCCGCCGGCGCCAACCTGGTCAACCGCGACCGGATGTGGGCCTACGTCGAGGGCATCCACAACTGGGACCCGGTGTGGCCGAACCACGCGATCCGGATCCTGCCCGGCCCGTCGTCGATGTGGTTCGACGCCGACGGCAACCGGCTCACCGGCATGTCCGGCGTCCCGGGCGCCGACTCGATCGGCTCCATGAAGCAGGTCCTGGCCACCGGCGCCGACTACTCGTGGTTCGTGCTGACCCAGTCGATCATCGAGAAGGAGTTCGCCCTCTCCGGCTCGGAGCAGAACCCCGACTGGACCGGCAAGGACGTCCGGCTGATGCTCAAGGAGCGGCTCGCGAAGGGCGCCACCAGCCCGGTCGAGGCGTTCAAGGAGCACGGCGAGGACTTCGTCGTGGCGGACAACCTGGACGACCTCGTGGCCGGCATGAACCGGATCGCCCGCGGCGGGCGGGTCCTCGACGTCGAGCACCTGCGCCGGCAGGTCGAGGACCGGGACCGGCAGGTCGACAACCCGTTCTGCAAGGACGCCCAGGTGATGGCGATCCACAACGCACGACGTGACCGCACCGGCAAGATCATGCGCGTCGCCAGGCCGCACCGGATCCTCGACCCCGCGCACGGCCCGCTCATCGCCGTACGGCTCAACATCCTGAGCCGCAAGACGCTCGGCGGCATCGAGACCAACCTCGACAGCCAGGTCGTCCGCCCCGACGGCTCGGTCCTCCCGGGCCTGTACGCCGCGGGCGAGGTCGCGGGCTTCGGCGGTGGCGGTGTGCACGGCTACAACGCTCTCGAGGGGACCTTCCTCGGCGGCTGCATCTTCTCCGGCCGCGCCGCCGGTCGCGCGATCGGACGGGGCTGACGTGGCCGGCGCGACGGACCCGGACCGACTCTCGCCGGACCAGGTCCCCGACGACACGACCGGCGGCCAGCTGGCCGGGTGGATCGCCGAGGACGTCGCGCGCTACCTCGCGGCGCGGCTCGCGGCCCTGGCCGCCTGCGTGGCCGTCGTGGCCGGCGCGCTGTCGGAGTCCGCGTCCACCGGACTCAAGGCCACCAGCGCCACCGCGGGCGGCGTCGGCCTGTTCGTGCTCCTGGTGACCGGCCTGCTCCGCGCCCGCCGCACCCGGCAGTGGTGGGTCATCGGCATCGTCCTGGCCACCTGCGCCGTCCTGCTCGCCGCCATCTGGCTCGGCTCCACCTGACCCGACTCCCCGGTCGAGATGTCACTCGTGGCGGGTCGAAGCGTCACTTGCGGCCGGTCGAGGCGTCACTTGTGGCCGGTCGAAGCGTCAGTTGTGGCGCGTCGAGACGTCATTTCCTGCCCAACCGATCCATCGACGTACGGCGTGACCACTCGACGGGCCAGAAGTGACCACTCGACAGGCCAGACCTGACCACTCAACAGGCCAGACCTGACCACTCAACAGGCCAGAGGTGACGTCTCAACGGGTGGGGTCCACGAGGATCTTCGCGTGCCGCTCGGGGTCGGCGAGGTCGTCGAAGGCGTTGGCGACGCCGTCGAGGCCGACGGTGCCGGTGACGAGCGGGCGGACGTCGAGCTTGCCGGAGGCGATCCACTGCAGGGACTGGTGGAACTCGCTGGGGTCGTAGGCGAACACGAAGCGCAGGTCGACCTCCTTGTTGATCGCCATCGACGGGCGGAAGGAGTCCTGGCCCATGCACACCCCGACCACGACGACGCGGGTGAGCAGCGGCGCGTGCGCGACGACGTGCTCGATCATGCCGGGCAGGCCGACGCACTCGAAGACGACCGGACCGCGCGGCGTCGCACCGACCTTGTCGGCGGCGCGCAGGACGTGCGCCCACGGCAGCAGGGGTACGGCGCGCAGCTTGTCCATCGCGTCGAGGCCGACCTCGGCCAGCGCGATCGCCTCGGTCAGGTAGCGCCGCGAGTCGGCGAAGGAGGACCACGGCGACTCGGTCGCGGGGTCGACCACGACGTCGGCGCCCATCTGCGCGGCGAGCTCGCGGCGGGCGGGCGAGAAGTCGCTGGCGATGACGTGGCGCACGCCGGTGGCCTTGAGCATCGCGATGACCGCCAGCCCGATCGGTCCGCAGCCGACGACGACCGCGGTGTCGTGGGCGCCGACCTGGCCACGGCGCACAGCGTGCAGCGCCACCGCCATCGGCTCGGTCAGCGCGGCCGCGTCGGCCTCGAGGCCGTCGGGCACCCGCATGGTCATGGCGGCGTCGACGAGCACCTGCTCGGCGTACCCGCCCGGCGCCTTCGCGCTCAGGCCGGTGAGGTGCACGCCGTCCGGGGTGCGCAGCACCGGCAGGGCGACGACGCGAGCGCCCGCGGGGAAGGCCGAGCGACGCGTGCCGGGCCCGTGCTCGGCGACGGTGCCGACAAACTCGTGGCCCATCACGACCCGGTCGGTCGAGCGCATGAAGTCCTCGTAGCCCAGGGCCGCGGCGTCGTCCGCGGTCTCGTCGCAGCTGGTGCGCGCGTGCAGGTCCGACCCGCAGATCCCGGCCCGCTCGACGTCGAGCAGGAGCTGGCCCTGCGCCGGCCGCAGGTCCGGGACGTCCTCGACGGTGAGCCGGGACTGGTGGCAGACGACGGCGCGCATGCGCGCAGCCTAGGGGAGGAAATGCGCAGCGCCCCGGCTCGTCGAGCCGGGGCGCTGCGTCAGGTACGACGCCGGACGGGTCAGGCGTTGTCGAGGGACTGGGCGACGCGGCGGTGCGCCTCCCAGATCTCCTCGGGCAGGCCGTCGAACTGCGCGAGGTGCTTCTCGCGGTGGCCCATCTCCTGCTGCCAGCGCTCGACGTCGATGCTCAGCACCGTGTCGAGGTCGGCGAGGGCCTGCTCGTCGAGGCCGTCGAGGAGCAGCTCCTCGCGCTTCGGCAGGACGCCGACGGCGGTCTGCACGCCCTCGACCTCGCCCTCGAGGTACTGCATCAGCCACACGAGCGGGCGCAGGTTCTCGCGGTAGCCCGGCCACAGGAAGCGGCCGTCCTCGCCGCGCTGGAACCAGTTGACGTGCGCGAAGATCGGCTTGGBCGTCGCGCGGCCGAGGACCTCGAGCCAGTGCGCGGCGTAGTCCGCCTCGGAGTAGGACATGAACGGGCGCATCGACATCGGGTCGTAGCGGAGCACACCCTCGAGGCCGTCGGCGGCCGCGGTCGCCTCGGCGCCCAGGGTGAGGCCGTCGTAGACGCCCTCGGCGATGTCCTTGATCGCGCGGATCAGGGGCTCGCGGTCACGGGTGCGGCCACCGAAGATGATGCCGTGGATCTCGACGCCCTTCGGGTCCTCGAAGTCCTTGGCGACGTTCGGGACGTTCGCGAGGGTGGTGGTGAACCGGCTGTTCGGGTGCGCCCACGGGTCGTCGGCGTGCTCCGGCGCGCGGTCGGCGATGACCTCGCCCTTCCAGTCCTCCCAGCCGTCGAGGTCGGTCGGCTTCTCGCCGCGACCCTCCCACCAGACCTCCTGGGTCTTGGTGTTGTAGGCGACGTTGGTGAAGATCGCGCCGGTGCCCGGGACGATCGAGTCGATCGCGGTCGGGTTGGTCTTCTCGTTGGTGTCCTTGGCGACACCGAAGACGCCGTTCTCCGGGTTCATCCCGTAGAGCTTGCCGTCCTCGCCGACCCAGATCCACGCGATGTCGTCGCCGTAGAACTCGACGTAGTAGCGGTCACCGAGGGCGTCGGGCGCGAGCGTCATGGCGAGGTTCGTCTTGCCGGACGCCGACGGGAAGCCGCCGCAGATGTTCCACTTCTTGCCGGTCTGCTTGTCGGTGATGCCGAGCAGCATGAACTGCTCCACGAGGAAGCCGTTCTTCCAGCCGTCGTAGGCACCCTGGCGCAGGCCGTGGGCGATCTTGCCGAGCAGCGCGTTGCCGCCGTACGACGAGCCGAAGTGCAGGATCGTGCGCTCGTCGGCGACGGTCACGAAGTAGCGCTTGTCGTCGGGAGTGCCCTGGCCGAGGTTCTCCAGGTCGCCGGTGACGTGCACGGCCTTGACGAAGGAGTCGCCGAGGTCGTTGATGAACTCCACGCCGACCCGCGCCATGCGGATCATCTGGAGCACGACGTTGCGGTTGTCGGTGAGCTCGACGCCGGCGGCGAAGTTCTCCACCGGGGAGCCCTTGGGCGACATGAGGTAGGGGATGACGTACATCGTCTTGCCCGCCGAGGCGCCGGTCATCAGCTCGATGAGCTTCGGCTTCATCTCGGCGGAGGGCTTCCAGTTGTTGTAGACGCCCTTGTCGGCCTCGTTGCTGGTGGCAACGATGGTGCGCTCCTCGGCGCGCGCGGTGTCCTTGTAGTAGGAGCGCGAGTAGTAACGGCCCTCGCCGGCGGGGAGGAGCTCGCCTGCGTCCAGTGCCTCCTGGATCAGGCGCGCGTCGTCGGCCGCGGACACGACCTCGACGCGCTCTGCTCCCGTGATGTTGGCCCAGTGTGCGACGTACTCACGGACGTGGGGGTTGGTGAGTCCCGCCTCGTCGAGCGTCCGCTCCACATCAACCATGTGTTTCGCCAGCCTTTCGGTCCAAGTCAGCCGTGCGGGCACGCTACCCCACCGGCCACCCGGAAAAATCCGGGGTTCGAATCACTGTGATCCGTGGACACCGTCGTCCGCGTGACAGTCACCATGACACCGCTTCGCCGCCGACGCACATCCGCGCCAACCAGCGAGATCACACCCGTGAACGGCCCCGAACCCTTTGGATCGATCAAGGAAGCGGCGGCCCGGATCCTCTCAGGTGGCCGCCACGAGGAGCTCACGGGCCCGGCGCAGCCGGCGGAAGTACGTCGCCCGCGACTGGTAGGTCGAGCGGAGCACCGACTCGTGGGTGGACCCTCGCGTCAGGTAGCGCTGGGTGACGAGGTCGAGCAGCGCGGGCTCCTCGGCGAGGGTGGTGCTCGCCGCTCGCTGACCCCGGGTTGGGCAGCGGCGTCGTGGGGTAGGAAGCGCCCGTGGCACCCGCACGACAGGAGCACCGATGAACCAGCCGCCCCCGCCCTCCTCCGGACATCCGGGCTGGGGGCCGCCCTCCGGACCCCCGCAGGGCCCGCCACAGGGCCCGCCACAAGGCCCGCCACAGGGCCCGCCTCCTGGCTGGGGACCGCCGCCGCAGGGCGGCCCGCAGGGGCAGCCCGGCTGGGGCCAGCCACCCCAGGGCCCGCCGCCGGGCCCGCCGCCCGGGTGGGGCCCGCCCGGCCAGCCCGGGTACGGCGGTGGTGGCGGTGGCGGCCCGCGCCGGCACACGGGCCTGATCATCGGCATCGTCGCCCTCGTCGTGCTGCTCGTCGGCGGCATCGTGACGACCGCCGTGATCGTGGCCAACCGCGACGACGGCGACGAGAAGGCCAGCGGCGGCTCGTCGGCGACGACCGACGGGTCCCCGACGGACGCCACGTCCCCGACCGACGCCACCACCGACACGACCACCGACACGACGACCGATGCGCCGACCGACGGCCCCTCCTCGACGGTCCCGTCGACGCCGTACTCCCCGAGCGACGACACCGGCGACGACGTGCACCTCGACGTGAAGTCCTCGGACTTCGAGGGCGACTGGGACTTCAAGTACGGCGACGTCACGCACAAGGCGAAGCTGCGCCAGTCGTGGGACCACGCCAGCTGCGCCCCCGTCGAGACCGGCTCGGTCTTCACCCAGCAGCGCTGCGAGTACGCCGTGCAGTGGAGCTACTCCGCCCTCAACGGCAAGGCCCGCGTCACGCACATCTTCCTGGTCTTCGACACCGAGCGGCACGCGAAGGCTGCCGAGGCGAAGGTCAAGGACAAGGACTTCGACCTGCCCGACGGCTCGATCCACGACGACTTCGTCCAGGGCAAGTGGAACCACAGCGTCTACGGCAACGTCGTCGGCGTGACGATCGGGACCACGAACGCGAAGGTCAACGAGAAGAAGCTGCAGTCGCTGGTGAACTACATGAACACCGACTACAAGGTCGCGCTGCTCTTCCAGTCCTGACCACGTCCGGTGCTGACCACGTCGCACCCCCTAGGCTCGGGCCATGGGGGACGACGGGGCACTCTCGCCGGACGACCGGCCGGGCGGGCGCAGCACGCTGGGCGAGCTCTACCGCACCGTGCCGGCGTCGGAGGAGTACGACGCCCGGGAGGGTGACGTCGAGGCGGCGCGCACCGCGTGGTGGCGCGAGGTGGCCCGCGAGGTCGCCCGGCTGGACCGCGAGGCCGTGGCCGAGGAGCTCGCCGCTGCCGGGAAGGCAGAGGGGGACGACGCCGCCGACGATGCTGCCGATCCCACCGAGGCTGGCGAGGCCTGCGACGGTGCTGGCGGTCCGGACGCGGAGACGCTCACGCCCGGCCAGGCGCTCGGCATGATCGAGCACCTGCTCGACGCCGAGGTGATCGACGACCCCGACGACACCGGTGATGACGGTGACGACGACGAGGGCGGCGAGGCGGGTCAGTCCCGGTAGGCCGGTGCCCGCCGGCTCGGCGCCGGGTCGGCGCTGGCGAGCAGCGGGAGCACCCGTGGCGCGATGAGCACCGACAGCACCATCACGCTGGTGGAGCGGACCACCGACGACGACTGGTCGATGCGCACGAGGGTCGCCTGCAGCTCCGGGTGCGAGCGCGTCGCCACCCGGCACAGCACGTCCGAGGACCCCGTCGTCACGTAGGCCTCCAGCACCTGCGGGATGGCGGCCAGGTCGCGCGCCACCTCGTCGAGCGCGCCCTGCGAGATCTCGAGGGTGACGAACGCCTGCACCTCGTAGCCCGCGGCCGCAACGTCGATGGTCGGGTCCCAGTCGGCGATCACGCCCGCCTCGCCCATCCGCCGCAACCGGCTCTGCACGGTCGCCCGGGCCACCCGGGTGACGCGCGAGAGCTCGAGGTCACCGGCACGGGGGTGCTCGGTCAGCGCGGTCAGCAGGGCGATGTCGACCTGGTCGAGGGTGAGCGGTTCCGGCATCCTTTGATGCTAGCCAGATTGACCAGTCGAAGCACCCTCGACCTAGGCAGAACTGGCCAACCTGACGACCTCGTGGTGCGCAGGTTGTGAGCCCCGGGCGGGGCTGTTGTGCTGCTCACATGTCCCTCCAGGAGACCCTGACCAACGAGGAGCGGCTCGCCGAGCTCGACCTCGACACGCTCAAGCAGCTCGTCGGCCTCGTCGAGTACGACGACCACGCGGACCCGTTCCCGGTGACCGGCTGGGACGCCGCGGTGTGGGCGGTCGGCAACGCCACCCAGTCGGCGCACTTCTTCATGTCCGCCTTCGGCATGGAGCTGGTGGCCTACTCCGGCCCCGAGACCGGCAACCGCGACCACATGGCCTACGTGCTCAAGTCGGGCGCCGTCCGGTTCGTGCTCAAGGGCGGCGTCGACCCGCGCAGCACCCTGCTCGACCACCACCGCAAGCACGGCGACGGCATCATCGACATCGCGCTCGAGGTCCCCGACGTCGACAAGTGCATCGAGCACGCCCGATCGGTCGGCGCGACCGTCCTCGAGGAGCCGCACGACGTCTCCGACGAGCACGGCACCGTGCGCGTCGCAGCGATCGCGACGTACGGCGACACCCGGCACAGCCTCGTCGACCGCAGCCGGTACGACGGCCCGTACCTGCCCGGTTACGTCGCCCGTACCTCCACCTTCGTCAAGCGCGACGGCGCGCCGAAGCGGCTGTTCCAGGCGCTCGACCACATCGTCGGCAACGTCGAGCTCGGCAAGATGGACGACTGGGTCGAGTTCTACCGCAAGGTCATGGGCTTCACGAACATGGCCGAGTTCATCGGCGACGACATCGCGACCGACTACTCGGCGCTGATGTCGAAGGTCGTCGCCAACGGCAACCACCGCGTGAAGTTCCCGCTCAACGAGCCGGCGATCGCGAAGAAGAAGTCGCAGATCGACGAGTACCTCGAGTTCTACGACGGCCCCGGTGCCCAGCACCTCGCGCTGGCGACCAACGACATCCTGGAGACCGTCGACCGCCTGCGCGCCGAGGGCATCGAATTCCTCGCCACGCCGGACTCCTACTACGAGGACCCCGAGCTGCGGGCGCGCATCGGCGAGGTGCGGGTGCCCGTCGAGGAGCTGCAGAAGCGCGGCATCCTCGTCGACCGCGACGAGGACGGCTACCTGCTGCAGATCTTCACCAAGCCGATCGGCGACCGGCCGACCGTCTTCTTCGAGTTCATCGAGCGGCACGGCTCGCTGGGCTTCGGCAAGGGCAACTTCAAGGCGCTCTTCGAGGCCATCGAGCGCGAGCAGGCGCGCCGCGGCAACTTCTGAGCCGCGACAACTTCGAGTCGAGGACGCGACATGGCGCACTACCAGCGGATCGGCGACGTACCGCCGAAGCGGCACACCCAGCACCGGGCGGAGGACGGCACCCTCTACTTCGAGGAGCTGATGGGCGAGGAGGGCTTCTCCTCCGACTCCTCGCTGCTCTACCACCGCCACCTGCCGTCGGCGGTCGTGGAGGCGCGGGCGTGGGACCTGCCCGACCAGGCGACCACCCCCAACCACCCGCTGGTGCCGCGCCACCTGACGCTGCACGACCTCTTCCCCGGTGACGACTGGACGTCGGTGGACGCCGTGACGGGGCGCCGGCTGGTGCTCGGCAACGGCGACGTGCGGATCTCCTACGCCGTGTGCGGCGCGCCCTCCCCGCTCTACCGCAACGGCATCGGCGACGAGTGCGTCTACGTCGAGTCCGGCACCGCGCTGGTCGAGACGGTCTTCGGCGCCCTCGAGGTCGGCCAGGGCGACTACGTCATCCTGCCGCGCGCCACGACGCACCGCTGGGTGCCGACGGGCCGGGACCCGTTGCGCGTCTACGCGATCGAGGCGAACAGCCACATCACCCCGCCGAAGCGCTACCTGTCGCGGTTCGGCCAGCTGCTCGAGCACGCGCCGTACTGCGAGCGCGACCTGCGCACGCCGTCCGCGCCGCTCCTGGCCGACGCCGGCACGGAGGGGCCGGTGGAGGTCTTCATCAAGCACCGCGGTCCCGGCGCGAACGGGCTGGCCGGCACGGTCCACGTCGTGCCCCAGCACCCGTTCGACGTCGTCGGCTGGGACGGCTGCCTCTACCCGTACGTCTTCAACATCGCCGACTTCGAGCCGATCACCGGCCGCGTGCACCAGCCGCCGCCGGTGCACCAGGTCTTCGAGGGCCACAACTTCGTGATCTGCAACTTCGTGCCGCGCAAGGTGGACTACCACCCGCTGTCGATCCCGGTGCCCTACTACCACTCGAACGTCGACTCCGACGAGGTGATGTTCTACGTCGGCGGCGACTACGAGGCGCGCAAGGGCTCCGGCATCGGGCCGGGCTCGATCAGCCTCCACCCGGGCGGGCACGCGCACGGCCCGCAGCCCGGTGCCTACGAGCGGTCGATCGGCGTGGAGTCCTTCGACGAGCTCGCCGTCATGGTCGACACCTTCCGCCCGCTGGAGCTCGGCGAGGGCGGCCTCGCCTGCGACGACGGCGTCTACGTGACGTCGTGGGTGCGCAACGACACGAGCACAGACGCCAGCACAGACACCAGCAACGGTGGGGGTGCGTCGTGACCTTCCCGCTGCTGCTCGACGACGCCGCGATCTTCCCGCCGGGCAACCTGCCCCTGCCCGACGCGGTCCGCGCCCACCTCGCCCACGGCGTCGCACCGTACGCCGACCTGCTCGGCCCGCTGGTCGTCGCGCTCGCCGACCTCCCGGCCCTGGCCGAGACGACCGCCGACCTGCCCGCCGACAGCATCGCGGTCAGCGTCACCGTCCCCTCCCCCGCCGACGTGGCCGCGGCCGTGGAGCGGGCGCGCGGCATCCGCGCCGTCCGGCTGGCCGCGCTCGAGGTGGCCGTACCGGAGGGGGTGGCCGCCGGGGACGTCATCCCCGCGCTGGACGCCGCCCTGGGCGGACCTGACCGACGAAGCTCACACCTGACCGACGAAACTTCGTCGGTCAAGGAGGAGTTTCGCCGGTCGACCGGCGAAACTCTCCCGACGACCTACGTCGAGCTCCCTCGCGACGAGCGCCGCCCGGCGCTGGTCGCGGCGCTGGCCGGCACGGCGCACCACGCCAAGCTGCGCACCGGCGGGGTGCGGGCCGAGACGTACCCCGACGAGACCGAGCTGGCGGACGCGGTCGTGATGCTGGTGCGCGGCGGCGTGCCGTTCAAGGCGACCGCCGGGCTGCATCACGCGGTGCGCAACACCGACCCGGAGACGGGGTTCGAGCAGCACGGCTTCCTCAACCTGCTCGCCGCCACCGACGCCGCTGCCCAGGGCGCCGGTGCCGACGCGGTGGCCGCCGTCCTCGCCGAGCGCGACCCCCACAAGCTGCCGGACCGGCCCCGGCCCACGCTCCTCGGCTCCATCGGCACCTGCTCGATCACCGAGCCGGTCGACGAGCTGACCGACCTCGGCCTGCTCCCGGAGGTGGTCCAGTGAGCAGCCCTGCCCCTGCCAGCGCCACCGGCACCGGTCCCGACCTGTTCGGCCCGGCCAACCTGCCCTACGGGATCTACTCCGTCGACGGCTCGCCGCCGCGCGCCTGCACCCGGCTCGGCGACTACGTCATCGACCTCGGCCGGCTGCTCGGCGACCCCGTGCTCGAGCAGCCGACGCTCGACGCCTTCCTCGCCCAGGGCCGCCGGCGCTGGGACGAGGTGCGCGGCGCGATCACCGAGGCGCTGTCCGGCGGCCTGCCTGCCGACGGCGTGCACCCGGTCGCGGACGTCGTGCTGCACCTGCCGTTCACGGTCGCCGACTACGTCGACTTCTACGCCTCCGAGCACCACGCGTCGAACCTCGGTCGGCTGTTCCGCCCGGACAACCCGAACCCGCTGCTGCCGAACTGGAAGCACCTCCCGGTCAGCTACACCGGCCGCGCGGCGTCGGTCGTCGTCTCCGGCACCGAGGTCGTCCGCCCCTGCGGGCAGCGGATGCCGGCCGGCGCCGAGGTGCCGGCCTTCGGCCCGTCCACGCGCCTCGACATCGAGGCCGAGCTCGGCTTCGTGGTCGGGGTCGGCAACGAGATGGGTACGCCGATCGCCGCCGCCGACGCCGAGGAGCACCTCTTCGGCGTGGTGCTCTTCAACGACTGGTCCGCGCGCGACATCCAGGCGTGGGAGTACGTCCCGCTCGGCCCGCACCTGGGCAAGTCCTTCGCGTCCACCATCTCACCGTGGGTGGTGCCGATGGCCGCGCTCGAGGCCGCCCGCGTCGACACCCCGGTGCAGGACCCGCCGGTGCTGCCGTACCTCGCGATGGACCGTCCCTGGGGGCTGGACATCGAGCTCGAGGTCGAGTGGAACGGCGAGGTCGTCAGCCGGCCGCCGTACTCCTCGATGTACTGGTCGCCCGCGCAGATGCTGGCCCACCTGACCGTCAACGGCGCCCCGACCCGCACCGGCGACCTGTTCGCCTCCGGCACGGTCTCCGGCCCCGCGCCGGACCAGGTCGGCTCGTTCATCGAGCGCGGCGGCGGCTTCCTCGAAGACGGCGACGAGGTCGTCCTGCGGGCGACCGCCCCCGGCGTCGACGGCACCCGGATCGGCTTCGGCGAGTGCCGCGGCCGGATCGCGAAGGCGCGCCCGTGACCGCCACCGCGACCACCCTTCCCAGCACCCCTTCCACCACCCCTTCCACCAGGCGAGGACCCGACATGAAGAACCTGCTCGAGCGCTTCGAGGCCCGGCCGCCGGAGATCGTCTTCGAGTGGCACGACCCCGAGACCGAGGCCAAGGGCTGGGCGGTCATCAACTCGCTGCGCGGCGGGGCGGCCGGCGGCGGCACCCGGATGCGCGCCGGCCTGGACCGCAACGAGGTCGAGTCGCTGGCGAAGACCATGGAGGTGAAGTTCACCGTCTCCGGCCCGGCGATCGGCGGCGCCAAGTCGGGCATCGACTTCGACCCGACCGACCCGCGCCGCGAGGGCGTGCTGGCGCGGTGGTTCCAGGCCGTCACCCCGCTGCTGAAGACCTACTACGGCACCGGCGGCGACCTCAACGTCGACGAGCTGCACGACGTCATCCCGCTCACCGAGCGCTACGGCCTGTGGCACCCGCAGGAGGGCATCGTCAACGGCCACTTCGCCGCCGACGAGCGCGAGCTGGTGCAGCGCGTCGGCATGCTGCGCCTCGGCGTCTCCAAGGTCGTCGAGGACCCGCGTTACACGCCGGACCGCGACGCGAAGTACACGATCGCCGACCTGGTCACCGGCTGGGGCGTCGCCGAGTCGGTCGTGCACTACTACGCGACGTACGGCGCCGCGGCCGGCCAGTCGCTCGAGGGCAAGCGCGTCATCGTGCAGGGCTGGGGCAACGTCGGCTCCGCCGCGGCCTACTACCTCGCCCAGGCCGGGGCCCGCGTGGTCGGGATCATCGACCGCAACGGCGGGCTGATGAACCCCGACGGCTTCACCCGCGACGAGGTGCACGCCCTCTTCCTCGGCAAGGAGGGCAACACGCTGCGCGCCGAGGGCCTGGTGCCCTTCGAGGAGCTCGACGACCGGATCTGGGACATGGGGGCGGAGATCTTCCTGCCCTGCGCGGCGTCGCGGCTGGTCACCGTCGAGCACGTCAAGCGGCTGGTCTCCGGCGGGCTCGAGCTGATCTCGGCGGGCGCCAACGTGCCCTTCGCCGACCCGGAGATCTTCTACGGCCCGACCTACGAGTTCGCCGACCAGCACGTGGCGGTGATCCCCGACTTCATCGCCAACTGCGGCATGGCCCGGACCTTCACGCTGCTGATGGAGGGCCTCGGCGAGGTCTCCGACGAGCTGATCCTCAGCGACGTGTCCCGCACCATCCGCACCGCGCTGGAGAAGTGCCGCGAGCGCTCGCCGCACCCGACCCTGGTCGCCGCGACGGCGCTGGAGATCGCGCTCGACCAGCTGGTCTGACGCGGCCGGCTGCCCGTCCCGGCGACGGACCGGGGCGGGCTCCGTCCGGGGCGCGACCGGGGCATGGTCAGCGCGGGGCTCGCCTTCTATCGTGGGCCCCCGAGCGGCGACGCGTGGACCGTCCCGGCCCGGGACGGGGCGCCGCAGCTGAGGGGAACCGATGGACATGGCCGACGACGACCTCCGCCCGCCGACCGACGAGACCGCCACCAGCGGCCCGGGAGCCGAGCGCGGGTCGCCCCTGACCGACCCGCGGCCGCGCGAGCCGCTCACGGACCCGCTCGACCCCGCCGACCTGGCCGACCCGGCCGCCCCGGTGGGGACCGCTGCCCCGGGCGACCCCGCCGAGGAACCGGCCGGCACCGCCCCCACGGTGGAGTCGCGCTCGCTGCGCGAGTCGTGGCCGCTCTCGACGGCCGCGAACGGCGCGGGCACCTCCGCCCCGTCGACCGCGCAGTCCGAGGACGACGCGACCGGCGCGCCGTCGTACGAGCGACCGGTGGCGGACGAGCCGACCGTCCCGGACAGCACCACGCTGCCGTCGGCGCAGACCTTCCAGGACCTGATCGCGCTGCGCCGCGAGGCCGAGGAGTCCGCGGCCGCCGCGCTGCACGAGCGGCGTGAGGCCACCAGCCAGGCGTCGCGGATCATCGAGGAGGCGATGCGGGCCTCCGAGGCGCTGCAGGGCGAGGCGCTGCGCGACCTCGAGCAGCGCAAGACCGCCGCCGAGGCCGAGGCCGCCGCGATCCTCGAGCAGGCCCGCGCCGAGGCCGCCGAGATCGTGCGCGCCAGCGAGGACGACGTCCGCGAGGCGCAGCGCCTGCGCGCCGAGGCCGCCGCCGAGCGCGAGCGGATCAACGGCGAGCTGGAGCGGATCCGTCGTACCGCCCAGGAGGAGCTGTTCGCCGAGGCCAACCGCCACGCAGCGCGGATGGACGAGATCCGGACCCGCGTCCTGCACGGCGTCGAGTCGATCACCGAGGGCCTGCGCGGTCCGGCGTACGACGCCGCGCCGTCCTTCCGCACCCACGTCGCGCCCGAGCCGGCCCGCGCCGGGCTCCCGCCCGTCGTGGAGGCACAGCCGGACCCGGCGCCGGCCCCGAGTCCCGAGCCGACCGTCGAGACCCCCGACCCCCAGCGCGTGTCCTTCTTCGACCCGCCGGCCGCCGACCCCGCCCCGGCGGCACCGGCAGCCTCGTCGGCCCCGTCGGCCGAGGCGCCGCCGGCTGAGGAGGCCGTCGGCACCGGCCCGACCACGGCGAGCCACGCGGCGGACCCGGCCGAGGACGGCGGCTTCGCCGGCTACGGCAACGGC
>NZ_VLJQ01000137.1:0-16544 GCF_007829375.1 Nocardioides sp. J9
TGAGGGCGGCCACGTTGACGAATCCGCTCGTGACCGGTGCCGCGGTCCCGTACGTCGGGTGCGTGCCGCCGACGCGGACCGCGACCCGACAGCCGGCGTCGGCCCTCGTCAACCGGTACGTCGCCGTGCTGGGCGCCGCGACGGGCCGGCCGTCGCGCAGCCAGGTCCAGGTCGGGACGGTGCCGGAGGGCGTCGCGGTGATGCCGGCGGTCAGGGTCTGACCGGCCCGGGCGACGCCGGTGAGCGTCGGCGACGACACGGAGACGGCGACGCCCGGTGTGACCGTGATCAGGGTCGAGGCGACGACGCCGGGCTCGCCGTCGGCCATGGCGCTGTGGCGGACGCGGACCTGCACCCCGAAGGTGCCGGGGGCGACGGGGGTGAAGATGGCATGGCCCTCGGTCGAGTCGTCGAAGTCGCCATCGCCGTCGAGGTCCCAGGCGAAGGAGAGGTCGCTGCCCGGGGGCTGGTTCTGGATCGTCAGGATCAACGAGACCGGCTGGCCGACGGTCGTCGCCAGCGCGGGGGTCAGGCTGGCCGAGAAGCCGGTGGTGGCGCCGGGGACAATGACCGTGGCCGAGCCGGTCGCGCTCTGGCCGCAGGCGTTGGCTCGCACCAGCACCGGGTAGGTCCCCGGGCCGCTGGACCACTGCGACGCGGCCCACGGGGTCAGGTTCGACGACTGGTCCACGAGGTCCCACGTGCCGTCGGCATCGAGGTCCCAGTCGTAGGTGACCGACGAGCATCCGTCCGCGCCCTCCACGTAGGCGAGCAGGACCCCGGTGTTGTCGGGCGGCCCGGGGTTGGTCACGAAGATCCCGACCGTCAGGGACGATCCGGAGGCCGGTGCCGCGAGCACCCCTGCCACCAGGGCCAGTGCGGCGACCATCGCGCCGGTCCAGCGTCGCATCAGGAGTCCCCGTCCTCCGGCACGGCCAGCCGGGTCGTCGTGCTCCGGCCCCGCAGGATCGTCTCACCGTCCTCCACCCAGCGGCCGGCCTCGGCGGCGTCGGTGCGGCGGGCAGCCTCGACGGTGTCCCACGCGGCGAGGACGCAGCCGGGGACGTCCTTGGCGAGGTCGGTGAGGCGGGCCGCGGAGTTCACCGCGTCACCGATGACGGTGTACTCGAAGCGCTGCTCGTGCCCGACGTTGCCGGCGACGACCTGGCCGGTCGCGACGCCGATCCCGGCGCCCCCCCCCCGCCCCCCCCCCCCSGCCCCCCCCGGGGGGGGCGGGGGGGGGGGGGCGGGGGCGCCCGCCAGCGCAGCCGCGGCGTGGTCCTCGTGCTCGACGGGCGCGCCGAAGATCGCGAGCACCGCGTCGCCGATGAACTTGTTGACAAGGCCGTGGTGGCGGTCGACCTCGTCGACGACGACCGCGAAGAACCGGTTGAGCACGGCGACGACCTCGGTCGGCCCGTGCTGCGTGGCGTACGTCGTCGAGCCGACCAGGTCGACGAAGAGCACCGAGCACTCGCGGGTCTCACCGCCCAGCTCGATCTCGCCGGCGCCGAGGGCGGCGGCCGCAGCCGCGACCTCCTCGCCGACGTGGCGCCCGAAGAGGTCACGGATCTGCTCGCGCTCGCGCAGCCCTGCGACCATCGCGTTGAAGCCGCTCTGCAGCTGCCCGAGCTCGGTGCCGTCGTACACGACGACGTCGGTGTCGAGGCGGCCGTTCTCCACGGCGCGCAGCGCGTCGCGCACCGACAGGATCGGCGCGACCACGGCGCGCGCGTTGAGGTCGGTCAGCAGGAAGCCGAAGACCAGCACGATGACGCAGACGATGATCGTCACCACCGCCAGCTGCTCCAGCGTCGCGTCGTTGCCGGCCGGCGTGATCGCGAGGATCGCGGCGATCATCAGCCCCACGACCGGTGCACCGGTGCCGAGGGTCCAGAAGATCGCCATCCGCGGGCCGACCCCCACCCCGCGGACCCGGCCGGTGACGCGCACGTCGGTCAGCGCCCGGGCCGCGATCGGGCGCAGCGAGAACTCCGTCAGCAGGTAGGAGACGCCGGCCACGACGACGGCTCCGATGCCGACGGTCAGCGCGGTGCCGAGCGCCCGGGACGGCTGCAGGATGATCGTCAGCACGGTGAACAACGCCGTGCCGACCGCCCACATCAGCAGCTGTGCGCCGGTCAGCACCAGCGGCACCCGCAGGGCGCGGGCGCGCTGCGTGCGGTCGGGGTCGACCTCCGGCTGGGTCGCCCAGCGCAGCGCGCGGAGCGCGGCGGTCGTCCCCCAGACCGTGCCGACCGCGGCGGCGAGCACGACGTACGTCGGGATCGCGATGGCCAGCGCGACCACCATGTCCCGGTTGGGGGCCGGCGAGGGGATCGCCCAGGTGTTGATGACGAAGACGACCAGGGCGCCGATGAGGTTGGTGCCGACCAGCAGCACGGTCAGCAGCAGCTGGATCCGGATGCGCAGGCGCCGCGGCGGCTGGTCGCGCGGACCCAGCAGCCGCGAGCCGAAGGGGCTGCGGCGCGGTCCGGTGCTGGCTCCCCGGGGCATGGGCCGAGCGTAGGGGGTGCCGGGCGATCGCGTGGTCCTGCTGTGGCGGTTGGCCAGACCTGATTGGATCGACCCATGACGGGCTCCCCGACCGTGGCCTTCTCCGCCGCCGAGATCACGGAGGCCTACGCGGCCTTCCACGAGCAGGTCGCCGGCTTCGCCGCGACGGGCGACTGGGCAGGGTACGCCGACCTCTTCACCCCGGACGCGGTGTACGTCGAGCACGCGATGGGAACGTTCCACGGTCGTGAGGAGATCCGCGAGTGGGTGGTGCGCACCATGACGTCGTACCCCGGCCGGCTGATGACCGGCTTCCCGATCAGCTGGCAGGTGGTCGACGAGCAGCAGGCCCGCCTGGTCTGCGAGGTGCTCAACCCGATGCCGGACCCCGGTGACGGGACGGTGCTCACCGAGCCGAACATCACGATCATGACGTACGCCGGCGACGGGCTCTTCTCGCGCGAGGAGGACGTCTACAACCCGCTCCGCTTCCACGCGCAGGCGAGGAAGTGGGCGCGGATCGCGCAGGCGCACGGCAACGCCGACGAGGACGTCCTCGCGTGGCTCGACACGTGGGACGGTGGCCGGTGACCGGGGCGGCGAAGCGGGTCGTCCTCGAGGTCGTCGGCTGGGTGCTGCTCCTGGCCGGCGTCGCGGCGCTGGTGCTGCCCGGCCCCGGCCTGCTGCTGATGGCGTCCGGCCTCGCGATCCTGTCGCAGCAGTACACCTGGGCCGAGCGACTGCTCGAGCCGGTGCTGCTCCGCGCACTGCGCGCCGCGGCGGAGGGCGTCGAGACCTGGCCGCGGATCCTGATGTCGACCGCCGGCGCGCTCGCGCTCGGCGGCCTCGGCGCGCTGTGGCTGGTCGGCCCCGACACCCCGTCGTGGTGGCCGGTCGCCGACAAGTGGTGGCTGGTCGGCGGGCCCTGGACCGGCGTCACCCTGGTGCTGTCGTCGCTGATCGCCCTCGGCCTCCTCGTCTACTCCTACCGCCGCTTCCACGGCAAGCCCGAGGCCCGGGCCGCCCTCGAGAGCCAGATCGAGGAGGCCGACGAGGACGCGCACGAGCAGCGCGACCGGCTGCGCAGGCGCGAGCCCCACGAGCGGGAGGAGCAGTGACCTTCGACCCGCCGCCGTCCGACGACGGACGCACGATGACCGAGCGGATGCTCGCCGGCGACTGGTACGTCGCCGACGACCCCGCGATCGTCGAGGCGCAGCGCCGTGCGGCCGCCCTCATGTCGGCCTACAACGGGCCCGAGGCGCTCGACGACGCCCGGCGGCGCGAGCTGCTCGCCGAACTGCTCGGGTCGGTCGGCGAGGGCACCGAGATCCGCCCGCCGCTGCACGTCGACTACGGGTCCCAGCTGCACGTCGGGGCCCGGACGTTCGTGAACTTCGGCCTCGTCGCCCTCGACGTCGTCGACATCGTCATCGGTGACGACGTGCAGGTCGGCCCGAACGTGCAGCTGCTGACGCCGGTGCACCCGCTCGAGGCCGGGCCGCGCCGCGACAAGTGGGAGGCGGCGAGGCCGATCACGATCGGCGACAACGTGTGGCTCGGCGGGGGCGTCATCGTCTGCCCCGGCGTCACCATCGGCGCCGACACCGTGGTGGGTGCCGGCTCGGTCGTCACGAAGGACCTCCCCGCCGGCGTGCTCGCCCTGGGCAACCCGGCGCGGGTCCTGCGGGAGCTGGACCGGTCGTGAGCGGCACCTCCCTGCTCGACGCCCTCGCCCACCGCCGGCGCACCGGCAGCCGGCCGGGGCAGCGCGACGACGACTTCCGGATCGCGCTGGCGATCGAGGGCGGCGGCAACCGCGCCGCCTACTCCGCCGGCATGGCCCTCGCGCTCGACGAGGCCGGTCTCACCGACGCCTTCGACGACGTCTACGGGACGTCCGCCGGCGCCCTCAACGGCGCGTGGCTGCTGACCGGCCACGCCCGGCGCTGGATCCGCAGCTGGGCCTGGCCCGAGGTCGCTGCCGCCGGCGTCACCGACCCGCGCCGGGTGCTGCGCGGCGGCCCCCTTATCGACCTCGGCCGCCTGGTCCACCACGTCTACGAGTCGATCACCCCGATGGACTTCGAGGCCGTGCTCGCGAACCCGGTCCGGTTCCACCCGATGGCGACCGACGCCCGCACCGGGGAGGCGACCGACCTGTCGCCGTACGTCGAGGACCGGCTCAGCCTCCAGACCGCGCTGCGTGCCAGCTCCTGCCTCCCGCTGCTCGCGGGCCGGCCGGTCCGCCTCGCCGGTCGCACGTACGTCGACGGCGGGCTCTCCGAGGGCGTGCCCTACCGGACCGCGCTGGCCGACGGTGCGACCCACGTGCTGGTGCTGCGCACCCGCCGCACCGACCAGCACGCCGCGCCACCGTCGCGGCTGGAGCGGGCCCTGCTGGCGCCGTACTTCCTGCTGCACGGGCGGCACGCCGGTCGCGCGCACGTCGAGCGGCACCGGTCCTACGCCGCGGACGACCTCCACCTCGCCGAGGCGTCGGTCGCGCCCGTCGCGACGCTGGTCGAGGTGCGCCCGCCGCTCGCCTCCCCGGACATCAGCCGGCTGAGCAGCAAGCTCGACGAGATCGCCGACGCGATCGAGCGCGGCCGGGTCACCATGAGCAACGTGCTGCAGCGGCGCGAGTCGCCCGCCTGACCCGATCGGGCGGACAGGTCAGCCGGGCAGGTCAGCCGACAGGTCAGCCGACAGCCGCGCCGCCAGCCCGGAGGCACGGCTCGCCTGGCGCTCGATGGCGTGCGCCACTGCCTCCGGGGTGCCGACGACGGTGACCGTCGAGCGGGCACGGGTGATGGCGGTGTAGAGCAGCTGTCGGGTGAGCAGGCGCGAGTCGGCCTCGGGGAGCACCACCGTGACCTCGTCGAACTCGCTGCCCTGGCTGCGGTGCACGGTCAGTGCGTGGGCGACCTCGACGTCGGAGAGGCGGGCGAGCGACACGACGCGGCGCTCGTCGCCACCGAGCACGACCCCGGTGTCGCCGTTCCACAGGCGCAGGCCGTAGTCGTTGGCGGTCTGCAGCAGGGGTTGTCCGGGGTAGCGGGCCGGCAGCCAGTCCAGGCCCTCCTCGATGCGCAGCCACTGCTCGACGAGGTCGTTCCAGTGCGTGACCCCGAACGGTCCCTCGCGGTGCGCGCAGAGCAGGCGGTGGCGGGAGAGCTGGCGGACCACCTCGGCGTGGTCGCCGGCGACGGCTGCGGCGCGGAGCGCCGTCCCGGTGGGCATCACCAGTCGGCGGACCTCGTCGACGTCGGCCGGGTCGACGAGCCGGACGTCCGGCGCGGTGCCGGTCAGCAGCCCCGTCGCGATGCCGGCCTCCCCGTCGCGGACCGCCTCGGCGAGCCGGCCGATCGTGCCGCCGAAGCGGTGCGAGGTCTCGAGCCGGCTCACCGGCGTGGGGACGCGGTCGGCGAACCCGGCGACCACGTCGTGCAGCACGGCGCCAGCCTCCACGGACGCGAGCTGGTCGGCGTCACCGAGGAGGACGAGCCGCGCGTCCGGACGGATCGCCTCGACCAGGCGGGCCATCAGGCTCAGCGAGACCATCGACGCCTCGTCGACGACGACCACGTCGTGCGGGAGCCGGTTGCCGCGGTGGTGGCGGAACCGGCTGTGGTTGTCGGGGCGGAAGCCGAGCAGCCGGTGCAGGGTCGAGGCGGTCAGGCCCTGGAGCCGCTCCCGGTCCTCCTCGGGGAAGGGCACGTTCTCGTTCGCGAGCGTGCCTGCGAGCGACTGCGTCATCCGGGCGGCGGCCTTGCCGGTGGGCGCCGCGAGGGCGATCCGCAGGGTGTCGTCGGCCTGGTCGGCGAGCACGGCGAGCAACCGAGCGAGGGTGGTGGTCTTGCCCGTGCCGGGACCGCCGGTGATGACCGACGTCCAGCGCCGCGCGGACTCCTCGACGGCCTTCCGCTGCTCCGACCAGTCGACCTGCTGTTGGGGCTCCCCGGCCGCCACGGCACCGGCCGGGTCGGCGACGACGGGGAAGAGCCGATCGAGAGCGGCGGAGAGCCGGGCCTCGTCGACCGCGGGCTGGGGCCGGGCGAGCCGGTCGTGCAGGTCCAGCACCACGGCGCCCTCCTCGCCCCAGTACCGGTGGAGGTAGACGAGGTCGTTCTCCACCTGCAGCGCCACGCCCGTCAGCGGGCTGGCGGTCACCGCCGCGAGCCAGGCGTCCGGGGCCGGCCACGGGTGCTCGGGCAGCAGCTCGCCCGGCTCGCGGAGGTCGACGCACACCGAGCCGTGCCGGGCCGCGCGGACCAGCAGCGCGACGGCCAGCTGCACGTCGGCCGACAGGTCGCCGCCGAGCCGGCACACGGCCTCGGCGGTGCGCACGTCACCCGCGGTCAGCAGGCCCGCCTCGTTGAGGACGGCCAGCGGGCCGTCGTACCCCTGGAGGAGGCGGTGGTCGGCGAGGTCGGTGGTCTCGAAGAGCTCGGTCATGCCAGGCCTCCCACGGGTGCGCCGTCGAGCAGGTCGGACAGCTCGACGACCAGCGCGGCGGGCGGGCGCCACGAGAACACCCCGCAGGGGTCGTCGCCGACCAGCGGGGTCTCCGGCCCGCACATGCCGCGCAGGTAGAGGTAGACGACGCCGCCGAGGTGGCGCTCGGGGTCGTAGCCGGGGACCCGCCAGCGCAGGAAGCGGTGCAGCACGACGGCGTAGAGCAGCGCCTGCAGGGGGTACGACGAGTGCCCCATCGCCGCGGCCAGCCGGTCGGGCGCGTAGGCGGCCGCGGTGATCGGTGCGTCCGCGTCGCCGAGCCGGTTGGTCTTGTAGTCGCAGATGACGAAGCGCTCCTCGCCGTCGTCGCCGGCCACGCGGAAGACGACGTCGACCGAGCCGGTGAGGAAGCCGCGCAGCACCTGGTCGCCGAGCGCCGGGTCGTCGAGCGCGCCGGCGTAGGGGAGGAGCGGGTCGTCGGCCGGCAGGTGGCGGCGCAGCAGGGTGGCGATCTCGCCCAGCCGGCGCAGGTCGGGGACGGGCTCGTCGCCGCCGCCCATCGGCAGCTCGAAGTCGAGCTCGCGCAGCCGGTCGCGCAGCGGAACGCCGCGCAGCGGGCGGCCGGGCAGCAGCGGACCGAGGGGCGAGTCGCAGACCTCCACCAGTGCAGCGGCGAGCGCCTCGGGGTCGAGGTCGACGGGCCACTCGACGAGCTGCTCGCGCACGTGCCGGAGCAGCTCGGCCTCCCAGTCGGGGGCGTCGGGGTCGGCGTGCTCGAGCACGGCGTGCACCAGCGAGCCGAACCGGGCCCCGGCCGCGAAGCCGGCGAGCGGGGACGGCACGTCCAGCCCGTCGGCGACCTCCCCCGCCTCCTCGGTCGCACCGGCCGCGGGCGCGACCAGCTCGGGCTCGTCGTCCTTCTCGACGACCTCCGGCTCGCTGCCGACCGCGGGCTGCTCGGCCTCGCCGGCCGCCGCGAGGGCGGAGTAGGAGGTGCGCCGCCACAGCTGGTCGACCTGGCGGTCGAAGGTGCGGGTGGCGAGCTCCGTCGGGTCGTCACCGGCGGGCAGCGGCGGGGGCTCGACCGGCTCCGCCCGGGCCAGGGCGGGTCCACCGATCTCGGGGTCCCCCCAGCGGCGGAACCACTGCACGACGACCTCGTCGGCGGGCGGGTCGACCAGGTCGGGGACGTCGGGCCCGTCGGGCGTGCGACCGAGCAGCACCCGGTGGAGGGCGGAGCAGCGGACGTTGTTGCCGGCCGCCCACCACACGACGAGGCGGGACCGGGCGCGGGTGAGGGCGACGTACAGCATCCGCAGCGACTCGCCGGCGTCCTCGGACCGGTGCCGCGCGACCATCGCCCTGGTGCGCTCGCCCGGGGCGCCGATGTCGAGGACCCGCTCGCGGTCGTCGTCGTGGTAGATCAGCGTCGGCGGCAGCTTGTCGTTGACGTAGCGGTCGGAGAGGAAGGGCGCGAGCACGACGGGGTACTCCAGGCCCTTGCTGCCGTGGATCGTCACCAGCTGCACGGCGTGCGCGTCGGAGTCGATGCGCCGGGTCCGCTCGGAGGTCGCGTCGTTGGCGTCGCGCTGCCGCTCGAGGAACCACGCGAGCAGGCCGGACAGGCCGAGGTTCTCGCGGGTCGCGGCCGAGTGGAGGAGCTCGGCGAGGTGGCGCAGGTCGGTCAGGTCGCGCTCGCCGCCGACCGTGCCGAGCACCCGCGCGGAGAGTCCGTCGGTGACGAGCGCCTCGAACACGGCGGCCACGCCGCGGGAGGTGAAGACCGCAGCCAGCTCGCGCAGCCGGTCGGAGAGCTGGTCGGTGAGGTCGTCACCACCGGCGTCGAGGTCGGTGCCGGTCAGCCCGAAGAACGGCGTGATCGCCGCGGCCCGGGCCAGGCGGGTGCGGTGCGGCTGCGCCATCGCCTCCAGCAGCGCGCGCCAGTGCCGCCCCGCCTCGGTGGCGAAGACGCTCTGCCCGCCGGTGATGACGGCCGGTACGCCGACCTTGCGCAGGGCGTCCTGCACGAGCTCGAGGTCGCGGCGGGCGTGGGCGAGGACGGCGACGTGACCGGCGGTCAGCGGCACCCAGCGGCACTCGTCGCCGTCCCAGACCTCGGCCCCGGCGCCGAGGTAGGTGCGCACCTGGAGCGCGACGTCCTGCGCGATCCGGGGGCGCACGACGTCGACCCTCGCCAGCTCGTCCGGCCCGACACCGAGGTCGGCGCGGAGCAGCGCGCGCAGCTGGAAGGACGCACCGGGCAGGCCGCGCACGCGGTCGTCGTCGGCGGAGCGGGCCGCCTCGATCGGGTGGACCGCGATGAGCGGGTCGCCCAGCCGGGCGTGGTTGAGCATCGTGTGCACCGACGCCACCAGGTCGTGGTCGCTGCGCTGGTTGGTGGTCAGCGTCTGCCGGGTGTCGGCGACGTCGGCGGCCCTGAGGTAGGTGAACACGTCACCGCCGCGGAACGCGTAGATCGCCTGCTTGGGGTCGCCGATCAGCACCAGCACCCCGTGCCGGTGGAAGGCCTTCTCGAAGACCTGCCACTGCACCGGGTCGGTGTCCTGGAACTCGTCGATGAGGACGATGCGCCACCGGTCGCGCATCCGCGCGCCGGCGACCGAGGTCGGGTCGAGGAGCACGTCGCGCAGCTGCACCAGCAGGTCGTCGAACGACAGCACGCCGAGCCGGCGCTTGCGGTGGTCGAACTCGCGGGCGACCTGGCGGGCGAAGGAGACCCGGGCGTCGTCGACGGAGCCCTCCTCCGGGTCGACGGGGGCGAGCCGGGCGCCGGGGTTGCTGACGATCGCGCGGGCGATGGTGCCGGCGTCCTCGTGCGACAGCCGGTCGTCGCCGGCCCAGCTGCCGAGCCAGACGTCGTCGACGACCTCGCGGCGCAGGTCGGTGAGGTCCTCGACGAGGGTCGCGCGGGGGTCGGTGTCGCCGGCGATGCCGAGCCCGCGGAGCACGAGCTGGCAGAACTGGTGGATGGTGACGATCGTCGAGGTGTCGAAGGTCGCCAGCGCCGCGCGCAGCCGGTCGCG
This sequence comes from Nocardioides sp. J9, assembly GCF_007829375.1. NCBI lineage: Bacteria > Bacillati > Actinomycetota > Actinomycetes > Propionibacteriales > Nocardioidaceae > Nocardioides > Nocardioides sp. J9. The sequence continues at coordinate 10,020 of NZ_VLJQ01000137.1, forward strand.
GCGGGCGAGCAGCTCCTCCGGCGGCGCGTCGACCAGGTGCGCCATCAGCGTGTCCGGCGTCGTCGGCGGGTGGCCGGCGAGGGTGTCGTCGATCCGCGCCGCCACCTCGGCGAGCCGGCTGCGCACCCGGTCGCGCAGCTCGCTGGTCGCCGCGTTGGTGAAGGTCACCGCCAGCACCTGGTCGATCGTGGCGTGGCCCTCGGCGACGTAGCGCGCCACCAGGGCGGCGATGGTCCACGTCTTGCCGGTGCCCGCGCTCGCCTCTAGCAGCGTGGTGGTCGGGACGAGGCCGTCGGGGCCGACCCCGGGAAGGCCCGCGGTGATGTCGAACGGCGTCGGGTCGGCCGGGTTGCTCATCAGCTCCACCCCTTCTCGTGGGCGACCAGGTCACCCCAGGCGTGCTCGGCGATCCGGGCGAGGTCGGTGAGTCGGTCCATGCCCGCGCCGGGCCCGAGGAAGTGCGTCCACGCCGCGTCGTCGCGCTCGGGGCGGAACCTGTCCCACTGCCATGCGCGCATCGCGTTCTTCCACGCCGCCGCCCGGTGGCCGCGACCGAGCGCCCAGGCCCGGCCGGTCGTCAGCGGCAGGTGGCACAGCTGCTGGAGGCCGTCGTGGCGCAGCCGTGCCCACGCCGCCAGCGTCGAGCGGGCGAGGTCGGGGGCGACCGGGAGGACCTTGCCGACCCGGTTCTTCGCGACCACGCAGCCGGAGACCTGGAGGTCGGGGCGCATGGCCTGGACGGCCAGCACGTCGAGCCACAGCTCGAGGGCGTGCCGGGCGCCGAGGCTGGAGTAGGTGACGTGCACGACCGTCGACCCGTGCAGGTCGCCGACCCGCCCGGTGAGCTGCCGGCCGTCACCGAGGTCGAGGGTCACGTCGGTCGTCACGGGTTCGCCGACCCGGAGGTTGCGGGCGCGGCCGACGACGTCCTCGGCGGCCTTGCCGATCTCGCGCAGCGCCGCTGCGCCGAGCTCGCCCGGCGGCAGGGCGCCGCGGTGCCGCTCGGCCGCCGCGATCGCCTCCGCGGGGCGGTCGTCGAGCAGGGCCGCGACGATCCGGCCGCCGACGGCCCACTTCTCGAGCCCGTTCGGCGAGATCGGGATGTCGTTGGCGGGCGGGTCCACGTCGTACGGCAGGGCGACGTCGAGGTGGTCGAGCAGCGCCCGGGCGGGGTTGGCCAGGAAGCGGCGCAGGTCCTCGAGGGTGAGGTCGGGGTCCGGCGGCGACACCGGTGCGGAGAGGAAGGCCGGCGTGGGTCCGGGCGCCCGGGCGGCCGTCGCCGCCCGCAGCGCGACCGGGTCGAAGGTGCGCGGGGCCGAGGCCTGCAGCAGGCGCTCGTCGTGCGGCTGCAGCGGCTGGCGGACCAGCACGTGCGCACGGACCGGCTCGGCGGCGGTCAGGTCGAGGGCGTCGAGCAGCTCGCCGACCGGGATCGCCGGCGGTCGGTCCTGGCCCGAGTGCTCGGACATCCCGGCGTAGGTGATGACGAGCGCGTCGCGGGCCGACATCACCGCGTCGAGCAGCAGCTGCCGGTCCTCGGCGCGCAGGTCGCGCTCGCCCGTGCGCGGGTCGCGGGCCAGCGCATCGTCGCCGTCGACCGTCATCGAGCGGGGGAACGCGTCGGCGTCCATCCCGAGCAGGCACACCACCCGGTGCGGCACCGAGCGCATCGGCACCAGCGTGGAGACGGTGAGCGCGCCGGTGCGGAAGCTCGCGCGGGTCGGCCGCGGCGCGACCCGGTCCTCGAGCAGCCGGCGGACGTCGGCGACGCCCACCCGGGTCGCGGTGGAGGCGGCGGCCAGGCCGGTGAGCTCGTGCGCGAGCTGGGCCGCCTGCCACTGGTCGTCGTACGACGTCGCGGTGAGCCGGGTGACGTGGGTGAGCAGCGCCTCGCTCCACTCGGCGGGGGTGCTCGCGGCGCCCAGCGCCTTCACGGCGTCGTCGAGCCGGGCCATCGCCTCGGCGAACCGGCCGGCGAGCTCGAGGTCCGACGACCCGACGTCGTCGAGCGGCAGCGCGCGCCCGAGCAGCACCTGCTCCTCGGGCATCGCGACGCCGGCGAGGATCCGCTCGAGGCCGAACCGCCAGGTGTTGTCGTGCAGCGGCAGCCCGTGGTGGGCGCGGTGCTCCTCGTCGAGGCCCCAGCGGACGCCGGAGCTGACCACCCAGCGGGTGACCGTCTCGAGGTCGTCGTCGGTGAACCGGAACCGGCGGCGCACCGGCGCGGAGCCGAGCAGGTCGAGCACGTCGGTGGCCCGTGCCCGGCCCTCGACGAGCCCGACGAGGTCGGCGGCGAGCGCGAGGAGGGCGTTGGTGCTGGCGAGGCCGCGGTCGGCCATCGACACGCGCAGCTGGCGCGCCGGGTGCTCGTCGGGGACGGCGCCGAACACCGCGTGGACGAGTGGCGCGAACGCCTCCACGTCGGGGCACATCACGATGATGTCGCGCGTCTCGAGGGTCGGGTCGTCGGCGAGCAGCGCGAGCAGGGCGTCGCGCAGCACCTCGACCTGGCGCAGCGCGCCGTGGCAGGCGTGCACCTGCACCGAGCGGTCGTCGGGGCGCAGCGCGCGGGCGGCACGGTCGGCCGACGTGGTGCCGAGGTCGCGGTCGGCGCGCAGGTCGGCCTGCAGCCAGCCGAGCAGGTGGTCGCCCGGCGCGGGCGCGTCGGCGACCTCCTCGGCGGGGGAGAGCGGGGCGAGGACGGCGAGCTGGCGCTGCACCTCGCGGGCGTCGCGGCCCAGCGTGGCGAGCAGCGGGTGCCGGACCACCTGCGCGGAGGTGTCGTCAGCTCGCTGCACCGGGCCCTCGGCGACGGCCGGGGCCAGGCCCTCCCACAGCGACGACGACACCTGCGGCAGGAACAGGTGCACGTCGCGGTGCTCGGCGAGCGCGCCGACCAGCTCCACCTCGGTGGCCGGCAGGCGGGTGTGGCCGAACAGGCTGAGCCGGGCCGGCAGCGGGAACGCGTCGGGGCGCTCACGCAGCGCCGCGCAGGTCTCGGCGTGGCGCACGTCCGGCGTCGGGGCTTCCACCAGCGCCACGACCCGGCGCCACAGCTCCGGCTGCCACGCGAGGTCGGCGGGCAGGCCGTCGGTGCGGCCCGCGGTCCAGTCGGTGAGCAGCGTCGGCCGCTGGACGGCGTACGACGCGAACAGGCCGGCCAGGCGCCGGGCCAGCGAGTAGCGCCGGGCCCGGCGCAGCTCGCGCTCGACCTCCTCCGGCCGGTCGGCGCCGAGGTGCCTGGCCAGGGGCCGTGCCCAGGACTCGCCGAGGCTGTCGTCGACGACCTGCAGCACCGGCCACGCCAGCCGGTCGGGGTGCCACGGGTCGGTGCGCTCGGTGCCGGTCAGCATCGCGACCAGCGAGCGCGGCCGGAGCAGGTCGATGCCGGCACACACGCCGTCACTGCCGCGCGGCCCCGCGCCGAGCCGGGTGGACAGCCGCTGCGCGAGCCACCGCTCGACGCCCTTCGCCGGGACCACCACGACCTCCTTGGCGAAGGGGTCCGCCGGCGGGGTCGCGAGCAGCGCCGCCAGCGAGTCGGCGAGCGCAGCGGTCCCGGGGCCGCGGTGGATGGTCAGCACAGGGGGAACCCTAGAACGCGGGTCCGAGCCATGCCCGGGGAACTGCCACGCCCGACGTGTGGGCGTGCAACGACCACGAAACCCGCTCCGGTTAGGGTCGACGCCATGCCATTCCTGCTGCGCGTGCTGCTGCCCGACGTCCCCGGTTCGCTGGGCCGGGTCGCATCGGCCATCGGTATGGCGGGCGGTGACATCGAGGCGATCGAGATCGTCGAGAAGCGCGACGACGGCACGGCCGTCGACGACGTGCTGCTGGAGCTCGAGCAGGGGATGATGCCCGACTCCGTGGTGTCGGCGTGCAGCGCGCTGGACGGCGTCGAGGTGCTGTGGGTGAGTCGCTACCCCGCCGGCGGCAACCTGGTCATGGACCTCGAGGCGGTCGAGGAGCTCACCGCCTCGCCGGCCGGGGCCTTCGACCGGCTGGTCGACCTGCTCCCCGCGACCTTCCGCGTCGACTGGGCCGCGCGGGTGCACCGCGCCAAGGGCGTCGTGCACCGCACCAGCGCCGCGCCGGAGGAGTTCGACTTCGTCGAGATCGAGAGCCCGACCCGGCTCGAGGTGCCCGAGGACGAGATCACCCTGTACGCCGCCAGCCGGCTCGACGGCAACGAGGTCGTCGTCATCGGCCGGCGCGGGGGGCCGGAGTTCGCGGACTCCGAGATCGCGCGCCTTGGCCACCTGTGCGGGCTCGCGGTGACGATCGCCAACAGCTGAGGCACGGGCGCTCCTCGCGCCCGTCGGTGGGGCTCAGTCGGTGGGGCTCAGTCGGTGACCGGCTCGAGCACGAACACCGGGATCTCCCGGTCGGTCTTCTCCTGGTACTCCGCGTAGGTCGGCCAGGTCGCGACGGCGTGCGCCCACCACTTGCTGCGCTCGTCACCCTCGACCAGGCGTGCCTTGTACGGCTTCGGCTCCGGGCCGTCCTGCAGGTCGACGAGCGGGTGGGCGAGGAAATTGGCGTACCAGCTCGGGTTCTCGTCCGCGCCGCCCTTGGAGGCGACGGCGACGTAGACGCCGTCCTTCTCGACCCGCATGACCGGGTTCTTGCGCAGCTTGCCGGACTTCGAGCCCACCGAGGTGATCACGACGATGCGGTCCTTCGAGCCGCGCAGCGTGTTCGCCTCGCGGCCGCCGGACTTCTCGTACTGCTCGACCTGGTCGCGGACCCACTGCCACTGGCTCGGCTCGTACTCGCCCTGAAGTGTCATGGCTCCAACAAGACCACGCAGGGGCGCGCTATTCCAGCACGGCGCCGGACGGCCCTGCCGGAGCCGGCCAGGGCCGGGCCGATCTCCCGGTCCAGCGCCGCCTTCGGCCGTGCGCCGCGCGGCTCGTGCACCGGCTCGCGGCGCGAAAGAGGATCCTCGTCGGCAGGACGCGCGACTCGTGGAAGCGCAGGTCAAGCCCCGCTCGGGCGGCAGCCCGCTGATGCCCTAGGTTCAGGTGCCATGAGTGCGATCGAGGGTGTGAGCGAGACGTTCGACGCGAGCCAGTGGGACGTCGTCCCGGGCTTCGAGGACCTGACCGACCTGACCTACCACCGCGCGAAGGCGCACGGCACGGTCCGGATCGCGTTCGACCGCCCGGACGTGCTCAACGCCTTCCGGCCGCACACCGTCGACGAGCTCCTGCGCACGCTCGAGCACGCGCGCCAGTCGGCGGACGTCGGCTGCGTCCTGCTCACCGGCAACGGCCCGAGCCCGAAGAACGGCAAGCGCTCCTTCTGCACCGGCGGCGACCAGCGCATCCGCGGCAAGGCCGGCTACCAGTACGAGGACAAGGAGATCGGCGCCGACGACACCGGCGCCGAGGAGCCGAGCGTCATCGACAAGGCGAAGCTCGCCCGCCTGCACATCCTCGAGTGCCAGCGGCTGATCCGCTTCATGCCGAAGGTCGTCATCTGCGTCGTCCCCGGCTGGGCGGCCGGCGGCGGCCACAGCCTCTTCGTGACCTGCGACCTCGCGCTGGCGTCGAAGGAGCACGCCCGCTTCAAGCAGACCGACGCCGACGTGGGCTCCTTCGACGGCGGCTACGGCTCGGCGTACCTCGCCCGCCAGGTCGGCCAGAAGTTCGCCCGCGAGATCTTCTTCCTCGGCCAGGAGTACGACGCCGAGGACGCCGTCCGCATGGGCGCCGCCAACCGCGCGGTCCCCCACGCCGAGCTCGAGGCGACCGCGCTGGAGTGGGGCCGGATCATCAACGGCAAGAGCCCCACCGCCCAGCGGATGCTCAAGTACTCCTTCAACCTCCTCGACGACGGCCTCGTCGGCCAGCAGCTCTTCGCCGGCGAGACCACCCGCCTCGCCTACATGACCGACGAGGCGCAGGAGGGCCGCGACCAGTTCCTCGAGAAGCGCGAGCCCGACTGGTCGCCGTACCCCTGGTACTACTGACCAGGTAGGACGACCAGGCCCTGACCCGGCGCCGGCTGCCAAGCCGGCGCCGTCGTCGTTTTCCCGGTCGCCTGGTGGGCCGGGGACCGCGCCGGCTGCGGCGTCGCTCCGGCTGTCGGGGGAGGCGCCCCGAGGGAGCCGTTGACAATCATCCGAATCGTGAGCAGGATCTCACCAATGTAACGCAGCCCACTTCCGGACGGAGCTATCCATGAGGCCCTCGCAGCAGCGCACCGACCTGGGCGGTTGCCCGGTCGCCCACACCGACTACCGGCTCGACCGCCCTGCGTTCGAGACCTACGAGCTGCTCAACGCCGAGCGCGAGCTGGGGCCGGCGGTGTGGAACGACAGCACCGAGCACGGCTTCCTCATGGTGAGCCGGTACGACGACGTCACGGCCCTGCTGCGCGAGCACGACACGCTCGTCAACGACTGCGTGAACGCGTTCGACCCGACGATGACGACGCCGCTGCTGCCGAACTCGCTGAACCCGCCGGAGCACAACAAGCTGCGCCGGGTGCTCAACCCGTTCTTCTCGCCCGCGGCGG
>NZ_VLJQ01000138.1:0-15550 GCF_007829375.1 Nocardioides sp. J9
GCTGGCAGACTTCATGTCAGCCTCCTCGCTGCTAGACCCAGTGGGGAGGCACCCTCGTCTTGGTGCCGGGACGCATCTGTCTGTCAGCTCACTGATCGGCGCTCCCAGCCAGCCATCCGGTCGGCCTTGGCGCACAGCCCTGTCGACGATCACGGCGTCCCGGGTGACCGCCGGGCCCTGCAGAACTCATCGTGGACCTCAAGGGGTCGAGCGAGCAGGGCAGTGACCCGACGGCACCTGGGGTGCATCAGCGGCCCGTCCAGGACCGCCGACACGAGGAAGGTAGTCCAGTGAGCGCCCACGACCTGAAGGCCCGCCTGCGTGCGCAGGCACGCGACCGGCTGCCCGCCCCTGTCGTGGAGCGGGTCCGGGCCCGCGCCCGGCTGCACGAACGGGTCCGGGTGCTCGAGGCCGAGGTGCAGGAGAACCGGCAGCTCAACCGGCGCATCGCCGAGCTGGCCGACGTGGTCACCGAGCTGCTGGTCCCGCTCGAGGCGCGCGACCAGGCCCGGGTCGAGGAGGTCCTGGCCCGCTACCGCGAGGGGCTCTGACGGCCGCCGGGCCTCAGGAGCCGGGGGCAGTCACGAAGTCGATGAGCTCCTCGACCCGCCCGAGCAGGGCCGGGTCGAGGTCCTGGAAGCCGCGGACGCCGCCGAGGACGTGCTTCCACGCGCGGGCGATGTCGGCCTGGTCGCGGTGCGSCCAGCCGAGCTGCTGGCAGGTGCCCTTCTTCCAGTCGATGCCGCGCGGCACGGTCGGCCACGCCTCGAACCCCAGGCGCTGCGGCTTGACCGCCTGCCAGATGTCGATGAACGGGTGCCCGACGATCAGCACGTGCTGCCCGACCGGCGACTTCATGATCCCCTGGGCGATCCGGCTCTCCTTGGAGCCGGGCACGAGGTGGTCGACGAGGACGCCGACCCGCCGGCCGGGACCGGGCTTGAAGTCGCGCAGGTGGTCGGCGAGGTCGTCGACGCCGCCGAGGTACTCCACCACGACGCCCTCGATGCGCAGGTCGTCGCCCCAGACCTTCTCGACCAGCTCCGCGTCGTGCCGGCCCTCGACGAAGATCCGGCTCTGGCGGGCGACGCGCGCCTTCGCGTCGTGCACGGCGACCGAGCCGCTGGCGGTGCGCGTGGGCCTGGCCGGCGCGGCCCTGGTCACCGGGGCCGTGAGAATCACCGGCTTGCCCTCCAGCAGGAAGCCTGCCCCCAGCGGGAAGGTACGACGCTTCCGGCGCCGGTCCTCGAGGGTGACCGTGTGCAGGTCCCGGTCCACCGCGACGATCTCGCCGCACCAGTCGGTGGTGACCTCCTCGACCACCAGGCCCGGGTCGGCCGGTGTCTCCACCGCGCGGCCGCGCTTCGGCGCCCTCCAGTCACCTGACAGCACGTCGGTCCCGTAGCGATCCACGACGGACAACCGTAGGTCGTGGCGCCGCGCGGCCGGTGGTGCCGCGCCGTCGACGGGTGCGTCACACCGGGCGTCGCGGGCCGGTCGGCGACGGTCAGTGACGGTCAGATCGGCGGCTTCTGGTCCTGTGCCGCGTCGTCGCCGTCGGGCCCCTCGACCGGTTCGTCGCCCTCCTTGCCCTCGGTGAGCAGGCCCTCGACGGTCTCGCCGTCGGGCAGTCCCTCCGCGAGCGGGTTGTCCTCGTCTGCGACGAGGTCCTCGGGCAGGTCCTCGTCCGGCACGCCGAGCCGCGGTTCCTCGTTCTTCTCGCTCATGCGGGGGTGGTACCCGCATCGGCGCCGGTCAGGCCATCGGGAGCCGGCGGGCGCCGCGGGGGAGCTGGGCGTAGCCGCGGGCGACCGCGTCGTGCAGCAGGTCGACGGGCCAGGGCCACTGCGCGGAGGCGAGCGCCTCGACCTGCGGCACACCGCGGGACGCGAGGTTGCGGATGGTCTCGCCGACGGCGCGCAGGTCGTCGCACTGCTCCTCGACGAAGCGCCGGTCGACCACGGCCCCGTGGCCCGGGACCACGACCGACGCGGGCGTCAGGAGGCCGAGGACGAGGTCGAGGGTGGTCGCCCACTCCAGGGGCCAGCAGTCCGGACCCATCCCCGGCGGCGCGGACTCCTCGACGAGGTCGCCGGCGAGCAGCACGTCGGCGTCCGGCACCCGGACCACCAGGTCGCCGGCGGTGTGTCCGCGCCCGGGGTGGACCAGCTCGACCTGCCGGTCGCCGAGGTCCACGACCGCAGCGCTGGAGAAGGTGTGGTCGGCGGGCCGGACCTCGGTCGCGAGCACCTCCCCGGCACGCGGGTCGTCGGACTCCCGGAACGCCTCCTTGGCCCGCTCGCCCGCGGGGACCGTGCGTGCGGCGGCCTCCTCGGTCGCGTGGACCGGCAGCTCGCCGTACTCCTCGAGGAAGGTGGCGTTGCCGAAGGTGTGGTCGAAGTGCTCGTGGGTGTTGACCACCGCGACCGGCCGCGCGGGTCCGAGCCGCGCCAGTGCGTCGACCACCTCGCGCGCGGCGACCGCCGACGCGTGGGTGTCGACGACGACCATGCCGCGCTCGCCGCCGATCGCGGTGACGTTGAGGTCGTACCACGGGTGGCGCAGCACCCAGACCCGGTCGGCTATCTCCTCGAAACCCACAGCGGCCAGCCTAGGAGGTTCAGCACAGCCCTTCGTGGAGCTCGGACCGGAGCAGCTCGCCGAGGTCGGCAGCGCTGCGTGCGGCGCGGGGGAAGCGCAGCTCGTGCTGGTGGGCGCCGGTGGTGTCGACCCACCGCAGCACGACGCCGTCGGGGCGCAGGCCGCACAGCTGGACGCCGAGCAGGTCGCCGAGCCGGGTGCCGGCGCGGGTGGCCAGCGCGCGGCGCAGCTCGTCCTGGTGGCACTCGTTGGCGTGCTCCACGGCCCGCTGGAGGAAGCCGCGGTTGAGGTCGTGGTCGGGGGAGGTGAACGCGGCCAGCGGGACCCGGAGCCGGCCTGCGGCCGGTCCGTCCCGGCGGTCGAGGACCGCGAAGTCGAGGTCGAGCGCCACGCGGGCGCGCAGCTCGCCGCAGCACGCGCACTCCTCGGGCCCGTCGGCCACGAGGCGGCCCGACAGGGTGAGCACGGCGTCGCGGTCGGGGGAGGAGGGTGAGCCGAGGCCGCTGTGCAGGGTGAGCAGTGCGCTGCKGCSGKCSGYSGCGGCGWGCSSSWGGGCGKCGKCGSSGGSGSMGKYGAGGMCSGKSCSSMSGGACATGGCCGCTTCCTCCTGTCGTCGCTTCATTAGGTGAGCCTAACCTACCTGGTCGTGTCGTTCGAGGGGAAGGGCCGTGTCGCCGGTCCCGGGAACCGCGGGGGCGCGGGTAGGATTGGCACTCCTGCTGGCGGAGTGCCAAGACCGCCAGTGCGACAGGATCAGCTCAGCAGTCCACGAGGTTTCGTCAGGAGGTCGGCATGCAGGAGGAGCGCAGGCTCGCCGTGCTGCGGGCCATCGTCGAGGACTACGTCGCCACCGAGGAGCCGGTCGGCTCGAAGGCGCTGGTCGAGCGGCACCACCTGAAGGTCTCGCCGGCGACGATCCGCAACGACATGGCGGCGCTGGAGGACGAGGGCTACCTCACCCAGCCGCACACCAGTGCGGGCCGGGTGCCGACCGACAAGGGCTACCGGCTCTTCGTCGACCGGCTCTCGACCGTCAAGCCGATGACGTCCGCCGAGCGGCGCGCCATCGCCAGCTTCCTCGACGGGGCCGTCGACCTCGACGACGTCGTCCACCGCTCGGTGCGGCTCCTGGCCCAGCTCACCCGCCAGGTGGCGGTCGTGCAGTACCCCACCCTGTCGCGCTCGACGGTGCGCCACGTCGAGATCGTCGCGCTGACCCCGACCCGTCTGCTGCTCGTGCTGATCCTCAGCACCGGGCGCGTGGAGCAGCGCCACGTCGAGCTGGCCTCCGAGCTGAGCGAGGACGAGCTGGTCACCCTGCGCTCGCGGATCAACCGCGCGGCGACCGGCCAGGTCATCGGCGACGCCGCCGCGGCGCTCGGCGCGCTCACCCGCCCGCCGGAGGAGGGTGGCGACCCGGAGTTCGACGCCACCACCCGCACGGTCGTGGAGTCGCTGGTCGAGGCGATGAGCGACCACCGCTCCGACGAGCGCATCGTCGTGGGCGGTACGGCGAACCTCGCCCGCTTCGGCGACAGCTTCGACACCTCGATCAAGCCGCTGCTCGAGGCGCTCGAGGAGCAGGTCGTGCTCCTCAAGCTGCTCGGCGAGGCGACGAGCGGTGGCGCCGTCACCGTCCGGATCGGCGCCGAGGGCCCCTACCAGGAGCTGGCGACGACGTCCGTCGTGGCGACCGGCTACGGCCCCGACGACGCGCTCGCGTCGCTCGGCATCGTCGGCCCCACCCGCATGGACTACCCAGGAACGATGGCGGCGGTGCGCGCGGTGGCGCGCTACGTGTCGCGCATCCTCGACGAGAGCTGAGCCCCGCTCAGCCACGTGATGGAGATGAAGTGAGCCAGGACCCCTACGAGCTGCTCGGTGTCGCCCGCGACGCGGACGCCGACACCATCAAGAAGGCCTACCGCAAGCTGGCCCGCCAGCTGCACCCCGACGTCAACCCCGACGCCGAGAGCCAGGAGCGGTTCAAGCAGGTCACCGCCGCCTACGAGGTCCTCTCCGACCCGCAGAAGCGGGCTGCCTACGACCGCGGCGGCGACCCGTTCGGCGGCGGCTTCGGGGGCCAGGGCGCCGGCTTCTCGTTCACCGACATCATGGACGCCTTCTTCGGCGGCTCGCCCGGCGGTGCCGGCGGCGGCCGTGGCCCGCGGCCGCGCACGCGCCGGGGCCAGGACGCGCTGATCCGCATCGAGGTCGACCTCGCCGAGGCCGCCTTCGGCGTGGCCCGCGAGCTCAAGGTCGACACCGCCGTGCACTGCTCCACCTGTGGGGGCGAGGGCACCGCGCCCGGCACCCACCCGGTGCCGTGCGAGACCTGCCGCGGCGCGGGCGAGGTCGCCCACGTGCAGCGCTCCTTCCTCGGCGAGATCCGCACCCTGCGCCCCTGCGCCGCGTGCCGCGGCTTCGGGTCGGTCATCCCCGAGCCCTGCCGCGAGTGCGCCGGCGACGGCCGCGTCCGCTCGCGCCGCACCCTCACGGTCAAGATCCCTGCCGGCGTCGACACCGGCACCCGCGTCCAGCTCAGCGAGCAGGGCGAGGTCGGCCCCGGCGGCGGCCCCGCCGGTGACCTCTACGTCGAGATCCAGGTCGCGCAGCACCCGGTGTTCTCGCGTCACGGCAACGACCTGCACTGCACGGTCTCGGTGCCGATGACCGCCGCCGCCCTCGGGACGACGATCACCCTGCCCACGCTCGAGGCCGACCTCCCCGACGTCGAGGAGAGCGGGCTCGAGACCTCCTTCGAGCTGCCCATCCCGGCCGGCACGCAGTCCGGCCACGAGGTGGTGCTGCGCGGCATGGGCGTGCCCGGCCTGCGCGGCGGGCGCGGCGACCTGGTCGTCGCCATCGCCGTCGAGACGCCGACCCGCCTGGACCCGCGCCAGGAGGAGCTGCTGCGCGAGCTCGCCGCCATCCGTGGCGAGGAGCAGCCGTCCGGCGACGTGCGCCCGCCCCACAAGTCGGTCTTCGGCCGGCTCCGCGACGCGTTCACCGCACACTGACCTGCCGCTGTGACCCTCCCGCAGCACCTCGTGCCGACGCTCGACGGCGTCGCGCCCGGTGACACCGTGACGGTCGACGGCGACGAGGCGCACCACGCGGTCGTCGTACGACGGCTGCGGGTGGGGGAGGCCTTGCTGCTCACCGACGGCGTCGGCCGGCTGGTGACCGGTGAGGTCAGCGAGACCACCAAGAAGTCGTTCACCGTGGTCGCCCGGGAGGTCGCCGACCTGCCCGAGCCGCGCCCGCGGGTGACCGTCGTGCAGGCACTGCCCAAGGGCGACCGCGGCGAGCTGGCCGTGGAGGTGCTGACCGAGGTGGGCGTCGCCCGGGTCGTGCCGTGGGCCGCCGGCCGCAGCGTCGCGGTCTGGAAGGGCGAGCGCGCCGCGAAGTCGCTCGCGAAGTGGCAGGCCACCGCCCGGGAGGCCGCCAAGCAGGCCCGCCGCGCCTGGCACCCCGAGGTCGTCCCGCTCGCCTCCACCGACGACGTGGTGGAGCTGGTCGGCTCGGCAGACGTGGCGGTGGTGCTGCACGAGGACGCCACCGAGCCGCTGGCTGCCCTGGCCCTGCCCGCCGACGGTGACGTCGTGGTCGTCGTCGGCCCCGAGGGCGGGCTCACCGACGAGGAGGTCACCCGCCTCGTCGAGGCCGGCGGGGTCGCCGTCAGGCTCGGCACCGAGGTGCTGCGCACCTCCACCGCCGGGGTGGCGGCCGTCGCCGCCCTGCTGTCGCGGACGGGGCGCTGGGGCGCCTGATCAGCGGGCGAGCAGCGCCTCCACCAGCGCGACCTCCTCGTCCAGCCCGGCCTGCTCGGCGCGGGTGAGCGGGCGGAGCAGGTCGACGACGACCCGGTCGTCCTCGACCCGCCACAGGCCCTCGAGCCAGCCGTCGACGAAGAGCGCGCTGGCCTGCGCGCCGGTGACGCCCATCCACGCGTTGCGACGCTCGCGCTCGGTGACCCGGTCGCGGCCGGCGTGGGAGAGCCAGAGGTTGTCGTAGGTGCCGAGCAGGCGCACCGGGGCGGGCACGTCCTCGTCGGCGATCGGGGCGCCGTCGACGTCGAAGAGCACCTTGCCGTCCTCGTCCTCGTGGCGGACGAGGTCGTCCATCCCCTTGAGCACCGGCGCGAGGCGGGTGATCCCGGACCACGTCGTCACGTCGGCAGCGGTGGCGGGCCCGAAGGCGCGCAGGTAGCGGCGGACCAGGGCGGGCACGTCGGGCTCGGCCAGCGCGGCGCCGAGCCAGCGCTCGGCGAAGTCGTAGGCGACCGCGGTCGACGAGGTGGGCTTCCAGCACCCGCGTGGCGGCAGCTGGACCAGCACCTCGGCCACCCGCGCGACCTGGCCGAGCTGGCCGGCGGTGTAGTCCGGGAAGTGCTCTGCGAGGCGGGCGGCCATCGTGCGCTGGGGGAGCGGGCCGTCGGCCAGCACCTCGCGCACCGCGGCCGCGAACCGCTCCCGGTCCACGGTGCGCGCCTCCCCGATCGTCTGGCTCGACCGCAGCTCGCGCTCGCGCACCGGCGCGGCCCACACGGGCAGCGTGAGTGCGTCGGCGGGCAGGTGCAGGTGCACCGTGTCGCGCAGGCTCAGCACGCGCACCAGCTCCCGTGACTCCAGCGCGCGACTGACCTCCCACGGGTCGAGGTCGGTGAGCCGCGCCGCGAGGGAGAGGTACGGCGGCAGCGACTCCTGCGCCTGCAGCCCGACCAGGTGGTCGACCATCTCCGCGGGCGTGCGGTCCACCCGCTCCAGCAGGTGCTGGCGCAGGAGGAGGGTGCGGTTGAGCCGCCGCCGGGTGAGCCTCACTCGATCCGGATCCGCTTCGTGTCCTCGGTCGGGCCGCCGCCCTCCCCGTTGGACGGGTCGTCGGTGCGGGCGACGAAGGTGTAGCGGCCCGGCGGCAGCTTGCGCGCGTCGATCTCCACCTCCCAGGGCCAGAGCTTGTCGATCCAGCCCTCGGCCATGGCCGAGCCCTCCAGCACGACCTTGCCGCTGGCGTCCTCGACCTGCCAGATGTGCGTCGCCTCGAACGAGCTCGCCCGTCCCGAGGCGGTGAACCGCTTGCCCACCACGCTGCCCTCGGCGGGCTCGGTGATGTTGACGAGCGCGAGGACGTCGAGCTGCGGTCGCGCCTTCAGCCCGTCGCGCACGGGGATGCCCAGCAGGGTGCCGGCCGGCTGCCCGTCCAGCTCGACACGGACGGGCAGCCGCTCGCCGATCGTGCCCTGCAGCGTGTAGACGAGCTGCTGGACGGCCAGCCGCGCCCGCGCGCGGTCGAGGCGGCCGCGGGTGAGCCAGGTGTCGTCGGCCAGCCCCACCACGATGGCGTCGTCCGCCTGCTCGACGGACGCGAACCGTCCGGTGGGCCACAGCGTGCGGTAGTCGGGGTCGACCGGGTCGCCGGTGGTGACGGCGGCCGCGGCCGCCACCAGCTTGTCGACGCCGGACGCCTGGGTGAACTCCCGGAACAGCCGGTCTCCCTGCGGCGTGTCGCCGACGTAGTAGACCGGGATGACGTCGGGGCCGGGCGCGTCGGTGGGCACCTCGGTGGCCGGGTCGCTCGTCTCGGGCTGCACGGTCGGGCTCGCGGTGTCCGTCGTCGGGTCGGCGGCCTGGGACGTCGGGTCGCCGGCGGCGTCGCCCGGCTCGTCGTCGCCGCATGCGGCGAGCACGCCGAGGGCGAGCGTCGCGGCGATCGCGGCGACGGTACGACGGCGCCGGGTCAGGCTGCGGGAGGTGCTCATGGGATCGATCCTTCCGTGCAGGGGGGACTGGTCAGCGGACCGTGACCGTCCGCGTGTCCTCGGCCGGGCCGGCGTCGGTGTCGACGGCGACGACCAGCAGGTAGGTGCCGGGCGGCACCTCGGCGATGCCGGTGGTGTGCTCCCAGGCCAGGTCGTCGGGGGTGACCGTCCCGGAGGCGACGGCGACTCCCTGGTCGTCGCGGACCTCCCAGCGGACGTCGCCCTCGACGCCGTTGGCCACGGTGCCGCGCAGCGTCAGCAGGTCGTCGACCTCGTGGCCCTCGACCGGGTCGGTGATGTTGGCCGGCGCGAGGAGGCGGTTGTCGCGCGCCACCCCCTCGCCGGCGTCGGGCCCGAGGGTCGCGACGGGCGAGGAGAACGCGACCGGGAGGGTCTCGCCGACCGCCGCCTGCGCGGTGAGCACGGCCTGCTGCACGACCGGTGCGGCGGGCAGGACGCCGACGGTGGCAGAGAGCTCGACGCGGACCCGGCCGTCGCTCACCTCGACGCCGGTGAACGCGCCGGCGGGCCACCCGCTGCGGTAGTCGGGGTCGAGCGGGCCCTCGTCCTGCTCCAGCAGGCGCAGCGCGGCGAGCACCCGCGCCTCGTCGTCGGCGGCCGGTGCGACGGCGCGGAACTCGCGGAAGAGCCGCTCCCCGAGCGGGGTGTCGGCCAGGAAGTAGGTCGCGACCACCTCGTGGCGCTCGGGGGAGCCAGCGGGCTCGCCGTCGCCGGACCCGGGCAGGCCCACCGTGCCGAGCCAGCCGCCGATGCCGACCACCGCGGCGGTGGCGACGCCGGCGCCGAGGACGAGGGCCCAGAGTCGGCTGGACCGCTGCGGCCTGGGGGTGGTGCGACGCCGGATCTCGCCGAGCCGGTCCCGGGGCTCCACGTCCGCGACGGCGTCGCCGAGCGCCCGCTGCAGGTCCAGGTCGATCGGGTCGTCGGGTCCGGTGGGGTGCGCCATCACTGGCCGTCCTTCAGGTCGTGCGCGGCCAGTATGGGCCGCAGGGTGGCGGCGCCGCGCGAGGCGTGGCTCTTGACCGCGCCGCGGCTGATGCCGAGGGTCTCGGCGATCTCCGCCTCGGAGAGCTCGAGGTAGTAGCGCAGCGCCAGCACCTCGCGCTGGCGCCGGGGGAGGCGTTGCAGGGCGTCGAGCACGCTGCGCCGCCGGCTGTCGGCGAGCACCGGCTCGTCGGCCGGGGGTGCGTCGTCGACCCGGTGCTGGCGGGCCAGGTGGCGCTGGACGACGCCGCGGTGCCGCAGCGCCGACCGCGACCGGTTCACGACCGTCTGCCGCAGGTAGGCCAGCGCGCGGTCCGGGTCGTCGAGGCGTTCCCAGCGCCGGTGCAGCTCCACGAACGCGTCCTGGACGACCTCCTCGGCCTGCCCCTGGTCGCGCACGAGCAGCACGGAGAGCCGGACGAGCCGGTCCCAGTGGGCGACGTACAGCGCCTCGATCGCGGCGTCGGCGTCGCCCATCACGCGCCCCGCCGCCGCGGCGAGGCCGCCGGCGGAGACGTGGGGTGCGCCGAGCACTGCATGGATGGTCACGTTAGTTCCACGCCCGACCCCCGGAGCCGGTTGACACGGCTTCCCGGCGATCTGCCAAGGTGGCAGCGTGAGCGACCCGGACTGCCTGTTCTGCAAGATCGTCGCCGGCGAGGTCCCGGCCGAGATCGTCCACGAGGGGGAGCGGACCGTCGCGTTCCGAGACATCAACCCGCAGGCCCCGCTGCACGCGCTGGTCGTGCCGCGCGAGCACCAGCCGAACGCCGCCGCCACCGCCGACGCGGACGCGCAGGCGTTCGCCGACCTGGCCGTCGCGGCCCGCGAGGTCGCCGCCGCCGAGGGGTACGACGACTACCGGCTGGTCTTCAACACTGGTGCCGGCGCGCAGCAGACCGTCTTCCACACGCACTGCCACGTGATCGCCGGCCGGCCGCTCAGCTGGCCCCCGGGCTGACAAACGGCTGGGTCCTCGGGCGTCCCTCCCGTAGCATGGAGGGGACCGACTGCCGCTTTGAAAGGCCGCCCGCCGCCGGGCATCCATGACCGACTCAACACCCACCCCGATCACCGCCACCCGGCACACCGTCGTCGTGCCGAACAGCATCGACATGGTCACGCTCTTCGGACCCGGTGACGAGCACCTCGGCATCATCGAGAAGCGGTTCGGCGTCCAGGTCCACGTCCGCGGCAACCGGGTCACCCTCAGCGGCGACCCGCACGAGCTCGAGCTCGCGGAGAAGCTCATCGAGGAGCTCGTCGCGATCCTGCGCACCGGCCAGGGCATCACGCCCGAGGTCGTCGAGCGCGTCGAGGCGATGCTGCGTGCCCAGACGTCCACGTCCGAGCGCCCGGCCGACGTGCTGTCGGTCAACATCCTGAGCAACCGCGGCCGGTCCATCCGGCCCAAGACGCTCAACCAGAAGCGCTACGTCGAGACGATCGACAACCACACGATCACCTTCGGCATCGGCCCGGCCGGCACCGGCAAGACCTACCTGGCGATGGCCAAGGCGGTCCAGGCGCTGCAGGCCAAGCAGGTCACCCGGATCATCCTCACCCGCCCGGCCGTCGAGGCCGGCGAGCGGCTCGGCTACCTGCCCGGCACGCTCAGCGAGAAGATCGACCCCTACCTGCGCCCGCTGTACGACGCCCTGCACGACATGCTCGACCCCGAGTCCATCCCGAAGCTGCTCGCCGCGGGCACGATCGAGGTCGCCCCGCTGGCGTACATGCGCGGTCGCTCGCTCAACGACTCCTTCATCATCCTCGACGAGGCGCAGAACACCACGCCCGAGCAGATGAAGATGTTCCTGACCCGCCTGGGCTTCGGGTCCAAGATCGTGGTCACCGGCGACGTCACCCAGGTCGACCTGCCGTCGGGCACGAAGTCCGGCCTGCGCGTGGTCGAGCAGATCCTCGACGGCGTCGACGACCTCGCCTTCGTGCGGCTCACCAGCCACGACGTCGTGCGCCACAAGCTCGTCGCCCGGATCGTGGCCGCCTACGACGACTTCGACGCGCAGCGGGAGGTCCAGCGCGACCTCCGCCAGAACCGCCGGTTCGACACCGACACCACGAAGGACGACACGGAGTGAGCATCGAGATCCTCGACGAGTCCGGTTCCGGGCTCGACGTGAAGCACTTCGCGCGGCTCGCCCGCTTCGTCATGGACCAGATGCGCGTCCACCCGCTCGCCGAGCTGTGCATCAAGGCGGTCGACGAGGCCACGATCGCCGAGCTCAACGAGAAGTGGATGGAGAAGGAGGGGCCGACCGACGTCCTCGCCTTCCCGATGGACGAGCTGCGGCCCGGCCTGGTCAACGAGGAGCCCGAGGAGGGCGTCCTGGGCGACCTCGTCCTGTGCGTGTCCGTGGCCGAGAAGCAGGGTGCCGCGGCCGGGCACGGCACGCTCGCCGAGCTCGAGCTGCTCACGACGCACGGCATCCTGCACCTCCTCGGCTACGACCACGCCGAGCCCGAGGAGCACAAGGTGATGTTCGGGCTCCAGGACCAGCTGCTGGCCCAGTGGCGCGACCACCTCGCGGCCTCCTGACGCCCAGGGGTCGGGGGAAGGCATGATCGCCGGCAGTCTCTGGCCGCTCGTCGCAGCGGCCGTCCTCGTCGTCCTCGCCGGACTCTTCGCCGCCGCCGACGCGGCGCTCGCCGGCTTCTCGCGCGCCCGCGCGCAGGAGCTGCAGCAGGAGGGTCGCGGCGGCGCCCGTCGCCTCGTCGCCGTCCTCGACGACGCACCGCGCCACCTCAACACCGCGCTGCTCCTGCAGCTGCTGTGCGAGACCGCGGCCATCGTCCTGGTCACCCTGCACGTCGACGAGCACGTCGACGCCGCGTGGTGGGCCCGCGCCGCGCTGGCCATCGGCGTGATGCTCCTGGTCTCCTTCGTCGTCGTCGGCGTCGCGCCCCGCACCATGGGCCGCCAGCACTCCGAGACCGTCGCGATCTGGTCGTCGTGGCCGCTGTCCGCGCTGACCGCGGTCCTGGGCCCGGTCACCCGCGTGCTCATCCTCGTCGGCAACGCGATCACGCCGGGCCGCGGCTTCCGCGAGGGCCCGTTCTCCACGGAGACCGAGCTGCGCGAGCTCGTCGACATCGCCGAGGCCAGCGAGCTGATCGAGGCCGAGGAGCGGAAGATGATCCACTCCGTCTTCGACCTCGGCGACACCACCGTGCGCGAGGTGATGGTCCCGCGCGGCGACGTCGTCTACATCGAGGCGCACAAGAACCTGCGCCAGACCAAGTCGCTGTTCCTGCGCTCCGGCTTCTCCCGGGTGCCCGTGATCGGGGAGAACCTCGACGACGTGCGCGGCTTCGCCTACCTCAAGGACGTCGTCCGCCGCGACTTCGAGGACCCCGACGTCGAGCTCACCCAGCGGGTCGAGGAGATCATGCGCCCGGTGCACTGGGTGCCCGAGTCGAAGCCGGTCGACGACCTCCTCCGCGAGATGCAGGCGCGCCGCCAGCACGTCGCGATCGTCGTCGACGAGTACGGCGGCACCGCCGGCCTGATCACCATCGAGGACCTGCTCGAGGAGATCGTCGGCGAGATCACCGACGAGTACGACGAGGCCGAGGTCGAGGTCGAGCGGATCGGCGAGGAGGACGGCCCGGTGCGGGTCTCCTCGCGCTACCCGGTCGACGACCTCGACGAGATCTTCGGCTTCGACATCGAGGAGGAGGACGTCGACTCCGTCGGCGGCCTGCTCGCCAAGCACCTCGGCCGCGTGCCGATCCCCGGCTCGGTCGTCGAGGCCCACGGACTGCGCTTCGAGGCCGAGCGCACCGCAGGTCGCCGCAACAAGATCGGCACGGTGCTCATCTCCCGGGTCGTCGAGGACGAGCCCGCCGCCGCGGCCGAGAGGTCCTAGCCGGCCGACCTCCACGGGTCCTCGCGACGCCACAGCGTCGGCAGGTGCAGGCCGACCCGCTGGCGGCGCGCCAGGTCGCCCAGCACCTCCATCGTGACGTCGAGGTCGTCGCCCGCGTAGGGCAGCGCCCGCAGCGGCAGGTGCAGCGGCTGGAAGAAGTCGTCCCAGTGCAGCAGCACGACCTCGCGGGCCCCGGTCGCCTCGACCGTCTCGGCCCAGTAGGCACGCAGGTAGGCGCGGTCCTGGACCCCGAGCTGCCCCACCCCGAGGTAGGCCACGTCAGCCTGCCGCCCCGCCAGCGCGCCCGGGCGGAATCCGGCGCTGCCCTGCACCAGCGCCGTGCGCCCCGACGCGTGCTCCACGAGGATCGACCACGCCTCACCGCACTGGTAGGCACCCGCCCGCGCGGGTGGCACCACCGGCGCCTCGATGGTCCCGGGGTAGCGGTCCGGCGGGCAGTGCTCCGACTCGAGCCAGGTCAGCCGGAAGTCCCCGAACGCCTGTGGCTCGCCGGGGGACACGACGCGGATCCGGTCCTCCGGCAGCCCGGCACCCCGCCCGACCTGTGCCGCGGACGAGCCGCCGGCCAGCACGGCCCCGGTCCGTCGTACGACGGCGGGGGAGTCCATCGCGTGGTCGAAGTGCGTGTGCACCGGCGCCACCACCGCGAGCCGGTCGATCCCCGCCCGCCGCAGCGCCGCGTCGATGCGCGCCTCGTCCGGCGCGATCCGCCCGAGCGCCACCCGCGCCAGCGACGGCCGCGAGAAGAACCCGTCCGTCAGCGCCGCCGTCTCGCCGTCGTCGAGCAGCACTGTCGACACGCCGAGGAACGTGACGGCGAAGTCACCCGTCGCCTCCGGCACGTCGAACCGGTCGGCGTACCGGGCCAGGTCCGGCCGCCCCCGCCGCAGCCGCACGCTCAGGCCCCGGGCACGATCCGCAGGTCGCGCACCGCGCCGCCGTCCAGCGCCGCGAGCGCCTCCTGGTAGGCCGCCGAGTCGTGGGCCGCCACCGCCGCCTCGACGCTCTCGAACTCGATCAGCACGCTGCGCTGCTCCAGCCCCGCCTCGTACACCTGCTCCGGCATCCCACGCGCGAGAAACTTCCCACCCGCCTCCACGAGCGCCGGCCCCGCCAGCGCGGCGTACGCCGCCAGCTTGTCGGCGTCGAGAATCTCCCGGTAGTTGCTGATCCAGTAGGCAGGCATGGGGACATCCTGTCGCATGGCGCAGGCGCGTCGCCGGTTGTGTTCCGTAGGGTCTGTGTCCGGCGCGGTCCGGTGCGCCGGGGCCGCTGGTTTCGAGGCTCGGTGCTGGCGCGCCTCGCACCTCAACCACCGGCGTGAGCGTTGCCTCGTGGTTGGGGTCGGCGGCCGCGCACCGTAGCCCGCCCCCCGCCGTCAAGGAGCTCGCTGCGCTCGCCCGCTGCGCGGCGCCTTCGGCGTCCTTGACTGCGGGGCCCTGCCGGTCGGCTGGKCGGCGCGGKKGSCSGCMCSGRCGKCGTCCSCGCCGCCCTGTGTTGTCYGGCGCGAGCGTGTCGCCTGTCGAGGGCTGCGCGCGGGCACTCGCAAGCTCGGCCCGCACTTGCCCTCGACGCACCTTCGGCGCGGGCGCCACGCTGCCGCGCCGCAGTTGGCTCCGGTAGGTGGCACAGTCCGTCTGGCGGCAAGCCTCGGGTTCGCTTCGGCCTAACTCCCGGTGGTTGAGGTGCGACGAGCGCTAVCGAGGAGCCTCGAAACCTCCGGGCCCTGATGGCGGGCTGTGGCGGGCACAGTCGGGTGGACCGGGCCACTGGTTTCGAGGCTCGG
This sequence comes from Nocardioides sp. J9, assembly GCF_007829375.1. Lineage (NCBI taxonomy): Bacteria > Bacillati > Actinomycetota > Actinomycetes > Propionibacteriales > Nocardioidaceae > Nocardioides > Nocardioides sp. J9. The sequence continues at coordinate 15,065 of NZ_VLJQ01000138.1, forward strand.
CGCTGGGGCGCCTCGCACCTCAACCAGCGGCGGTCGGTCGGCGCTGGGGCGCCTCACACCTCGACCAGTGGCAGCGGACATGCCTGTGGCCCCGCCCGGTGGGCGGGGTGTGGGGCGGGGCGGCTAGTAGTCGTCGGGGTCGAGGGGGCGCGGGGTGTCGAGGACCCGGGGGCCCTTGGGGGTGACCAGGAAATGGCGGCCGTTGGGGGAGAGCCAGAGGTAGTGGCCGGGCTGGATGGTGACGTAGCGCCAGAGGCTGAAGGTCTTGGCGCGGTGGTGGCGTCGGCACAGGGGGACGAGGTTGCAGGGGCAGGTCGGGCCGCCGCGAGCGTGCTCGACGGAGTGGTCGAGGTCGCAGCGGGTCGCGCTGACGGTGCAGCCGGGGAAGCGGCAGGTGTGGTCGCGCAGCTGGACCCGTTGGCGGTGGCGCTCGGGGATCTCGTACGAGTCCACGGGGATGCAATCGGCCAGGTCGATCACCGGACG
>NZ_VLJQ01000139.1:0-3482 GCF_007829375.1 Nocardioides sp. J9
CTCCGGCGCCCACCCACCGTCGCCTTGCTGGGTCTTGTTGGGGTTGGTCGTGGGGTTGGTCTGGTGGGTCGGGGTGGGCGTCTGCGGCGCCTCCCGTCCGGTTCCCCTGGCCGGCTGCAGAGCGGGACTTCGCCGGCGCGGAGTCTGGTGGGCGCGGGGGAGTGTGTCGTGTGCGCCGGCTGCGTCCCGACTTGCCGGCCAGGGGACCGGTCGTCCGGCGCCTCCGACGCCCACCCACTCCCGGATGGCGAAGGGTGGTGATCGCGCTCGCGTTCTGTGCCACGAGCTGTCGGCTTGCCGCCGTGCCAGGGCCTGGCCTACCGGAGACAACCGCGGCGCGGCAGCGCGGCGTGAGCCGCGTCCCACCGGCAGCTTGCTGCTTCCTCGTCGACGCGGCGGAGACGCGCTCGCGCAATCCAACAGCGCGGCAGCGCGGCGGGAGCGGAGCGACAGCAGCTTGCTGCCGCCGCCGGAGCGGAGACGCGCTCGCGCAAGTCAAAAAGGCGAAGGGCCCTCGTGAGTATGAGTCACAAGGGCCCTTCAAGGTGACCGGTACTGGTGACGCTCCCGGTCGACCCGTCGGCATCCCTGATCCCGCGAGCCTCGTCACCCGGCTCGCGCGGCCGGCGTCCCTTGCGGGCCGCCTCGACGCTGCCCCGGAGGGCTTCGTCATGGCCGTGCGGATCGTTGCCTTCCGGCGGATCCCGCTCTCCCGGAGGAGTGCGTGGGAGAAGTTCTACGCCCGTTCGGTGACGCGTGGCAAGGGGGTTTCGCCAGGTTTTTCGGGGGTTTTTCGTCGTCCACCGCCGGTCGGCGTGTCGTCCACACGCGGTCGGAGTGTCGTCCACAGCGAGAACCGGTTCATCCCCAGATCTGTCCACCGCCTGTGGATAACGGGTCGGCAGACTGGGGGTATGGATCGACCGCCGCTCGCCGTACGCCACGACCTCCAGCCGCACCCGGAGGGTGGGTGGTACCGACAGACCTGGGTGGCGGGGGAGACGGTGACCCTGCCGGACGGGCGGGTGCGGCCGACGGCGACGCTGATCTACTTCCTGCTGCCGGCGGGGGAGTCGTCGGCGTGGCACCGGGTGCGCTCGGACGAGGTGTGGCTCGGGCACGAGGGCACGGTGGTCGTGGAGCTCGGCGGCAGCGGTGACGTACCGGAACCGGGCGAGCGGCTGGCGGTCGGGCCGGACGAGCCGCAGGGGTTGGTGCCGGCGGGGGTATGGCAGCGGACGCTGGTGTCGGAGGCGGACGCGCTGGTCAGCTGCCTGGTGTCGCCGGGCTTCGACTTCGAGGACTTCGAGCTCGCCTGAGCTGGTCGGCCTGCCCTGTGCCGGGCTGTGTCGGGCTGAGTCGGGCTGGGTCGGGTTGTGTCGGGCGCGGGTGGTTGAGTGGCGCCCGTGGAGCAGGGGAGCCAGACCAGGTACGTCCTCCGGGCGGGGGCGCCGGCCGGGCCTGCCCCGGAGCTGGACGAGCACCAGCGCCGCGTCGTGGAGCACGAGGGCGGGCCGCTGCTCGTGCTCGCGGGCCCGGGCACCGGCAAGACCACCACCCTGGTCGAGGCGGTCGTCGACCGGATCGAGCGGCGGGGTGCGAGCCCGGACCAGGTGCTGGCGCTGACGTTCTCCCGCAAGGCGGCCGACCAGCTGCGCGACCGGGTGAGCGCGCGGTTGGGGCGCACGACCGGACAGCAGCTGAGCTCGACCTTCCACTCCTTCGCCTACGCGCTGGTGCGCCGCTACGCTCCGGCCGAGCTCTACGAGGCCCCGCTGCGCCTGCTGTCCGCGCCCGAGCAGGACGTCGTGCTGCGGGAGCTGCTGGCCGACCACCCGGAGTCGGTGACGTGGCCGGAGCGATTCAGGCAGGCGACGGCGACGCGCGGGTTCGCGCGCGAGGTGCACGCGGTGCTGGGGCGGGCCCGGGAGAAGGGGCTCGACGGGCACGCGCTGCGTGAGCTGGGGGAGGCCGAAGGCGTCGACGAGTACGTCGCGGCCGGGCTCTTCCTCGAGCAGTACCTCGACTCCCTCGACAGCCTCGGCGCGACCGACTACGCCGACCTGATCCGGCGGGCGCGGATCGAGGCCGAGGAGCACCGCGACGAGCTGCGGGCGCAGTTCCAGCACGTCTTCGTCGACGAGTACCAGGACACCGACCCGGGCCAGGTGGCCCTGCTGCGGGCGATCGCCGGCGACGGCCGCAACATCGTCGCGGTGGGCGACCCGCACCAGTCGATCTACGCCTTCCGCGGCGCCGAGGTGCGCGGGATCCTCGAGTTCCCGACCGCCTTCGCGCAGGCCGACGGCTCACCGGCCGACGTCGTCGCACTGCGGACCACGCGGCGCTTCGGCCCGCGCATCCTGCTCGCCTCGCAGCGGGTGGCGGGCCGGATCGGGCTGCCCGGCACCATCCCCGAGCAGGCGCGCGAGTCCTTCCTCGCGCCGACCTGCGCGCCGGGCCCGTACGGCGACGGCCGGGTCGACGTGCTCACCTTCGACACCGACCGGGCGGAGTCGGAGAACCTCGCCGACATCCTGCGCCGCGCCCACCTCGAGGAGGGCATCGGCTGGGACGAGATGGCCGTGCTGGTGCGCTCGGGGCGGGCGAGCATCGGACCGCTGCGCCGCGCCCTGGGGGCGGCCGGGGTCCCTGTCGAGGTGGCCAGCGACGAGGTGCCGCTGGTGCGGGACCCCGCGGTGCTGCCGCTGCTCGAGGCGATGCGGGCCGTGGTCAACCTCGGCAACGACGACCACACCGACGTGGGCTACGTCGACCCCGGTCGCGCCGAAGGGCTGCTGACCGGGCCGCTGGGCGGCCTCGACGCGGGTGACGTGCGGCGGCTCGCACGGCAGCTGCGGATGCGCGAGAAGGACGCCTGCCAGGAGACCGGCGGCACGCCGCGCAGCTCGCGCGACCTCGTCCGCCTCGCCCTCGTCGACGTGACCCACCTCGACGGGCTGACCGGCCCGGAGGTCGAGCGGGCGCGGGCGCTGGCCCAGCTGCTCGCGCGGGCACGGGCTGCAGTCGACGAGGGCGCGACGGCCGAGGAGCTGCTGTGGACGCTGTGGTCCGGCACGTCGTGGCCGCACCGGCTGCGTCGGGCCGTCGAGGCCGGCGGCGGTGCGGCGCGGCGGGCGCACCGCGACCTCGACTCGATCTGCGCGCTCTTCGACCTCGCGGCACGGGCCGGTGAGAAGCGCGAGCACCTCGCGGTGACGCCGTTCCTCGAGAGCCTGGTCCAGCAGGAGATCCCGGCCGACACCCTGGCCGACCGCGGCGCCCGCGGGGCGGCGGTGCGGCTGCTGACGGCGCACCGGAGCAAGGGGCTGGAGTGGCGGCTCGTCGTGGTCGCGCACGTGCAGGACGGCGGGTGGCCGGACCTGCGGCGCCGCACGACGCTGCTGCAGGCCGACCGGATCGGTCCGGGCGAGATCCTGCCCGAGGTCACCGCGCGCGAGCTGCTCGCCGAGGAGCGGCGG
>NZ_VLJQ01000139.1:3522-14983 GCF_007829375.1 Nocardioides sp. J9
CGGCCGTCGCCTCGCCGGACGACGAGGGCGAGCAGCCCTCGCGGTTCATCGAGGAGGTCGTGCCGAGCGTCGACGCCATCCGGCGGATCAGCGGACGCCCGCCCCGTCCGCTGTCCCTGCCCGGGCTGGTGGCCGAGCTGCGTCGTACGGTTGCCGACCCCGAGGCCCCCGAGCCGCTCCGGGCCGCGGCCGCGCGCCGGCTGGCCCGGCTGCCGGCGAGGTGGTCGGCAGGCGGCAGCTGGTGCCGACGGCCGATCCCGCCACGTGGTGGGGCACGCGGGCCGCGTCCCGCTCGGAGGCGCCGATCCGGGAGGCCGACCGGCCGGTGCCGATCTCGGCGAGCATCCTCGACGCGATCGCCGCGTGCCCGACCCGCTGGTTCCTCGAGAAGGAAGCCGGCGGCGTCGCCCGCTCGCACCAGTCGGCCAACCTCGGCCAGCTCGTGCACGCGCTCGCCGAGCGGGTGGCCGACGGCAGCGTCGAGGCCGACCTCGACGTCCTCGTGGCCGAGGTCGACCGGGTGTGGGACCGCCTCGACTTCCGCACCCCGTGGTCCAAGGAGCGCGAGCACAAGCGGGTCCGCGCGGCGCTGGCGCGCTTCCTGGCCTGGCACGAGCGCAACCCGCGCCGGCTCCTGGCCACCGAGGCGAAGTTCGCCACCGTGGTCGCGATGGACGACGGCACCGAGATCAAGATCAACGGGTACGCCGACCGCGTCGAGCTCGATGGCGACGGCCGCGTCGTCGTGGTCGACCTCAAGACCGGCCGCGGCAAGCCCAGCGGACCGGCGGTGCGCGACCACGTGCAGCTCGCGCTCTACCAGTACGCCGTCGACGAGGGCGCCCTCGACGACCCGGAGCAGGGCCTCGAGGGGCTGCGGTCCGGCGGGGCGGAGCTGATCCAGCTCGGCCTCGAGGACGGCTCGGACGACGCGACCCGCCAGGAGCAGGACGTGCACACCCCGGACGGCCCCGAGCGGACCGCACTGCGCGCCCGGATCGCGCACGTCGCGCGGCTGCTGCGCGAGGAGACCTTCCCGGCGACCGCCGGCGACCACTGCCGCGACTGCGGGTTCGTCGCGCTGTGCCCGGTCAAGAGCCCCGGATCGGTGGTGGAGCGATGACCCGGCCGGACCACGGCATCCACACGCCGGAGGACCTGCAGGCCGCGATGCAGGCCAAGTTCCCGCCGAGCCCCGAGCAGTGGCGCGCGATCACCGCGCCGCTCTCGCCCGTGGTCGTCATCGCGGGCGCCGGGTCGGGCAAGACCACGCTGATGGCGGCGCGGGTCGTCTACCTCGTGCTGACCGGGCAGGTCCGGCCCGAGGAGGTGCTCGGCCTGACCTTCACCACCAAGGCGGCGGCCGAGCTGCGGCAGCGGGTCCGTGGGGCGCTGACCGCCGCGGGCGTCCTCGACGTGCGCCGCCCGCCGGGCGGGGCGCCCGACGAGGAGGAGGTGCTCGAGCCGACGGTCGCGACCTACAACGCCTACGCCGCCGGCCTGCTCACCGACCACGGCCTGCGGATCGGCCACGAGCCCGACACCCGGGTGATCACCGACGCAGCCCGCTACCAGCTCGGTGCCCGCGCGGTCGACCGGTACGACGGCGCGGTGGCCAAGCTCTCCGATCACCCGCCGACGGTGATCCAGAACCTCCTCGCCCTCGACGGTGCGATGAGCGAGCACCTGGTTGGCCCCGAGGACGTGCTCGCGTTCGACGACGTCGAGCGCAAGGCGTTCCAGCGGGCCCTGCTCGAGGAGAAGGCCGGCAAGGACCGCAAGACCTACACCGGCGCGGTCGAGAGCGCGATCGACGTGATCGACAAGCGCGCCGAGCTGCTGGGCCTCGTGGCGTCGTACCGACGGTTGAAGCGGGACCTGGGGCTGATGGACTTCAGCGACCAGATCGCGCTCGCCGCGCGGCTCGCCGTCGAGCAGCCCGACGTGGGGAAGGTCGAGCGCGGGCGGTTCAAGGTAGTGCTCCTCGACGAGTACCAGGACACCTCGGTCGCGCAGGCCACGATGCTCGCCCGGCTCTTCGGCGAGGGCCACCCGGTGATGGCGGTCGGTGACCCCAACCAGGCGATCTACGGCTGGCGCGGTGCCTCGGTCTCCAACATCATCAACTTCCCCGAGGTGTTCCCCGCGGCCGACGGCCGCCCGGTGCCGGTGCTGCCGCTGACGGTCAACCGGCGCTCGGACACCCGGATCCTCGACGTCGCCAACGCCCTGGCGAAGCCGCTCATGGAGAAGTACGGCGACAAGGTCGCCGAGCTCAAGCACGGCTCGAAGGAGCCGGGGTCGGTGGGCGTGAAGGTCTTCGAGACCCACCGCGACGAGCTCGCGTGGCTGGTCGACCAGGTCAGGGCGACCCACGACGCCGGGACGCCGTGGTCGCAGATCGCGGTGCTCAGCCGCGACAACCAGCACGGCGAGGCGGTCTTCGACGCCCTCGCCGGCGCCGACGTGCCGGTGGAGATCGTCGGCCTGTCCGGCTTGGTCCGGCTGCCGGAGGTCGCGACCGTCGTCGCGACCCTCAAGCTGGTGCAGGACGTCACCGACAACGAGTCGCTCTTGGCGCTGCTCGCCGGACCGCGGTGGGCGGTCGGCCCGCGCGACCTGCGGCTGCTCGGGCAGCGCGCGCTGGAGCTGGCCGGTCGCGGGGGGCGCGGCGAGACGGCGGCGACCATCCACGAGCAGCTGGTCGAGATCGCCGACGGCATCGATCCGGCCGAGGTCCCGTGCCTCGACGACGCGCTGGCCGACCCCGGGGAGGCGGCGTACTCGCCCGAGGCGCTCGAGCGGTTCGCCCTCCTCCGCGACGAGCTGCGCACGCTCCGTGCCGCGGTCGGGGAGCCGCTGCTCGACCTGGTCCGCCGGATCATCGACGTCACCGGCGTCGACGTCGAGCTCGCGTCGTCGGTGAGCAAGGCGGCGGCGGCCCGCCGGGAGAACCTCGACCTCTTCGTCAAGGCGGTCGCCGACTTCCAGGCCGTCGACGGCGACGTCACGCTGCCGGCGCTCATCGCGTGGCTCACCGCGGAGGACGAGGCGGGCAACGGCCTGGAGGTCGCCACCCCGTCCGAGGCCGACTCGGTGAAGCTGCTGACCGTGCACCGCTCCAAGGGCCTGGAGTGGGCGACGGTCTTCTGCGTCGGGGTGGGGGAGAGCCGCTTCCCCAGCACGCGGGGCAGGTCGCTGTGGCCGACCTCGCCGTGCGTGCTGCCGGCGCCGCTGCGCGGTGACGCGGCTGACCTGCCGCAGCTGCGCGGCCACGACAAGCCCGCGCTCGAGGCCTACCGCGCCGAGACCCGCAAGCACGAGGCGGAGGAGGAGCTGCGGCTCGGCTACGTCGCGTTCACCCGCCCGGCGCACACCCTGTGGGTGACGTGCTTCCTGTGGGGGCAGCGCAAGAAGCCGTTCGGCCCGTCCTCCTTCCAGGAGACGATCAAGGAGCTGTGCGAGGGGTGGGGCGAGCCGGTCGAGTGGCTCGAGAAGCCCGAGAACGGCACGCCCAACCCGCTCGACGCCGAGGACCCGTCCCGGCCGTGGCCGGTCGAGGGCGTCGGGGCGGAGACCGTCCGCCGCCTGGAGGCTGCGGCCCGCGTGCGCGCCGCCGTCCCGTCCGGTCCGGCGGGCAGCGACGAGCAGGACGAGGGCCTCGACCTCGTCGACGCTGCCCGGGTCGAGGAGTGGGACCAGGAGATCGACCGGCTGCTGGCCGAGGCCCGCGCCGACCGGTCGCTGGAGATCGAGGTCCCACTGCCGTCGTCGCTGTCGGCGACCGCGCTCGGCCGGCTGCGCGACGACCCCGACGGGTTCGCCCGCGAGCTGGCCCGTCCGATGCCGCGCCCGCCGGCCCCGGCTGCCCGGTTCGGCACCCGCTTCCACGCCTGGGTCGAGGCCCGCTTCGGCCAGCAGGGGCTGTTCGAGCCCGACGAGCTCGAGGGCCGCGCCGACGCCGGGATCGACGACGACAGCGACCTCAAGGAGCTGATCAACCGGTTCGAGGCCGGGCCGTTCGCGACCCGCGAGCCGACGGCCGTGGAGGCGCCGTTCGCGCTGGTGCTAACTGGTCCCGGCGGCGGGCGCCAGGTCGTCCGCGGCCGGATCGACGCGGTCTACACCGAGCCCGACGGGTCCTTCCTCGTCGTGGACTGGAAGACCAACGCCCGCCAGGACGCCGACCCGCTCCAGCTCGCGCTCTACCGCCTGGCCTGGGCCGAGCTGCAGGGCGTCCCGCTCGAGCAGGTCCGTGCCGCCTTCCACTACGTCCGCACCGGCGACACGGTCGTGCACGACGGGCTGCCCGACCGGGCGGGCATCGAGGACCTGCTGGCGTGAGCGGGCGTGGCGTCACGTCCTAGGCTCGTGGTGTGACGTTCCCGCACCTCTCGCTCGTGGCGGACCCGCACGACCGCCTCGGGCTGCTGCGCACCGACGAGGCCTGGCTGCAGGAGCGCTGGGCGGACCCGGCCAGCCGCGTCCTGGTCATCTCCGGCACCCGGGTGAAGCCCGGCCCGGACGGCCTGGAGTGGGTCCCGACCGCGGACGCGCCGGACGGAGTACGCGTGCTGCTGGGCGACCGCGGCGGCACCACGTGGTGGGCCGTGATCGTCGGGGGNGCCGCTGCGCGGGCTGCTGCCCCACCTCACCGGGGACGCGGTCGCGCACGCGCCGCTGGTCTTCCACGCCATCGGCCTGGCCGAGTGGCACTGGGCGACCCGGTTCTGCCCGCGCTGCGGCGGCGGGCTCGCGCCGCGTGCGGCCGGCCACGAGCTGGTCTGCACCGACTGCGGCAAGCCGCAGTTCCCGCGCTCGGACCCGGCGGTGATCATGCTCATCGCCCACGGCGAGCCGGGAGCGCCCGACGAGCGCTGCCTGCTCGGGCGCGGCGCGACGTGGCCGGCGGGCCGGTTCAGCACCCTGGCCGGCTTCTGCGAGCCGGGGGAGGCGCTGGAGGACGCGGTGCGCCGCGAGGTGCACGAGGAGACCGGTGTCGTCGTCGGCGACGTGACCTACTTCGGCAACCAGCCGTGGCCGTTGCCGTCGAGCCTGATGCTCGGCTTCCAGGGGCGTGCGCTCACCGAGGAGATCCGCCTCGACGACGACGACGTCGAGGACGCGCGCTGGTTCACCCGCGAGGAGATGCGCCGCAAGGCGGAGTCCGGGGCGCTGGTGCTGCCGGGCGGGGTCTCGATCAGCCGCTCGCTCGTCGAGGACTGGTACGGCGGCCCGCTGCCCGGCTCCTGGTGAGCGTCCCGGCCGCGGTCGGAGGCTGATCAGGGACACGCGTCCCTGTCATCCGGGACGCCGGGCCCGCGAGGCTCGTCGGCATGTCCCTGCACCGCATCGCGTCCCTGCTGTCCCTCACCGCGCTCGCCGCGGCCTCGGTCCTGCCCGCCGTCCCGGCGTCCGCGGCGCCCGAGCCGGCCTCCACCACCGTCACCGCTGCCACCGGGTCGATCGTCCTCGTCCGCGGTCACAACGTCTGGCTCACCCGGCCCGACGGCACCGGTGCCCGGGCGGTGACCGGGGACGGGACCGCCGCGTCGCCGTACGAGCACCCGACGATGTCGGACTCCGGGGGGATCGCGGTCCGCAAGGGCAGCACGTTCGTGCGGATGCGCCAGGACGGGACCGTGCTCAACCGGATGACGCCGCGCAACCTGTTCCTCCGTGACAGCGACACGGTCAGCATCACCCCGGTCCTCGACCCCGAGATCTCGCCGGACGGCACGAAGATCGCCTACAGCCAGGTCCGGCTGCAGAGCTACAGCGGCCGCCTCGTCAGCGAGGCCCTCACCGGGGTCACCGACGCGACGGGCTGGGTCGGGCCCGACCGGTACGGCATCGTCGAGGGCTGGCAGCCCAGCTGGGTGACGAAGAGCCGGCTGGTGCTGAACGTCGACGGCGACGTCCACCTCGCCGACCTCGGGAAGCGCGACGTCGCGTGGTTCCGCTCCGGCGACCTCTTCGGCCGTTACATCGAGCTCGGCCAGCCGGAGGTGTCCCGCGACGGCACCCGCGTCCTGTTCGGGGCCTCGGACCACGGCGTCGTCATGAAGACGAGCGTGGGCGACCCGCGGACGGGGACCCCCGCCCCGCCGACCGCGACGCCGGACTGCGCGATCACGCCTGACGAGGGCGAGGTGGGAGCCGTCGACCCGTCGTTCGGGCCGGACGGGGACTCCGCTGCCTACAGCGAGGACGGCGACCTGTGGGTGGTCCGCGGCCTGGCGGCCTGCGGCCCGGGGACGACGATCACCCGCATCGTCGCCGGCGGCAGCCAGCCGGACTGGTCGCCGGCGCCGCTCTCCGCGCCGCGGCGCACGTTCACCCTCGCCCGGGCGCCGAAGGTGACCGGCAAGGCCGTCGTCGGCAAGCGGCTGCGCGCCTCCGCGGGGACGTGGAGCCCGTCCCCGGCCCGCGTGGCCTATACCTGGCTGCGCAACGGCAAGGTCGTCAAGGGACGCACCGGGGCGACGTACCAGGTCGGGCGCGCCGACCGGGGCAAGAAGATCAAGGTCCGGGTCACCGTCCGCCGCAGCGGGTACGTCGCCCGGACGGCCACCTCGAAGGCGGTGCGCGTCAGGCGCTGAGCTGCTCGAGCTTGGCCTTGACCTGGGCGACGCTCGGGTTCGTCTGGGCGGTCCCGTCGCTGTAGACCAGCGTCGGGACCGTCTGGTTGCCGTTGTTGGCGGACTCCACGATGGCCGCTGCGTCCGGCTGCTGCTCGATGTCGACCATCTCGTAGGAGATGCCCTCACGGTCGAGCTGGCTCTTCAGCCGCTTGCAGTAGCCGCACCACGGGGTGGTGTACATCGTGAAGGAGCTCATCGAAGTGTCGCCTCCGGCGTCTAGGGTCGTTCTCTCGACCACTCAACCATCCTGCTGAAGGAGTTGTTCCACCGCATGCCCGCCACCGACCCCATCGAACGGCTGCTCTCCGCCCTCGACCCCGAGCAGCGACAGGTGGCGGAGACGCTGCGGGGACCGGTGCGGGTGCTCGCCGGGGCCGGGACCGGCAAGACCCGGGCGATCACCCACCGCATCGCGCACGGGGTGCACACGGGTGTCTACGCACCGACCGAGGTGCTGGCGGTCACGTTCACGACCCGGGCGGCCGGTGAGCTGCGGCAGCGGCTGCGCCAGCTCGGCGCGCCGGGCGTCCAGGCGCGGACCTTCCACAGCGCCGCGCTGCGCCAGCTGCGCTACTTCTGGCCGCACGTGCACGGCACCGAGCTGCCCGAGCTGACCGAGTCGAAGCTCGGCATGCTCGCCGCGGCCTGCCGCCACATCGGCATCCGCGCCGAGCAGGCGCAGCTGCGCGACCTCGCCTCCGAGATCGAGTGGGGCAAGGTCAGCAACGTCCGCCCGGAGGGCTACGCCGCCATCGCCGAGCGCAACGGCCGCGGCGTCGACGGGCTCACCCACGCCGACGTCGCCCGCGCCTTCGAGGCCTACGAGGACGTCAAGCGCGAGCAGGGCCGCATGGACATGGAGGACGTGCTGCTCCTGACCGCCGGGCTGCTCGACTCCGACGAGCGGGTCGCCGCCCAGGTGCGCCGGCAGTACAAGTGGTTCGTCGTCGACGAGTTCCAGGACGTCTCGCCGCTGCAGTCGGCGCTGCTCGVCCTGTGGCTCGGCGGCCGCGACGAGCTGTGCGTGGTCGGCGACCCGGCACAGACGATCTACTCCTTCGCGGGCGCGGACGCGTCGTACCTCCGCGACTTCCCGAAGAAGTACCCCGGCACCACCTCGATCGAGCTGGTCCGCAACTACCGCTCCACGCCGCAGGTCGTCGAGCAGTCCAACAAGCTGCTCGCCGGCACGCCGAGCGCGGGGGTCGAGCTGCGCTCGCAGCAGCCGTCGGGCTCGACCGTGCGCTACGTCGGGGAGCCCGACGAGGTCGCCGAGGCCCGCAGCGTCGCCGACCGGGTGGCGAAGCTGCACCGCGCCGGCACGCCGTACGGCGAGATGGCGATCCTGTTCCGCATCAACGCCCAGTCGGAGACGTTCGAGGACGCGCTGACCGACCGCGGCATCCCCTACGTCGTGCGCGGTGCCGCCCGCTTCTTCGACCGTCGGGAGGTGCGCGAGGCGGTCACCCGGCTGCGCGGTGCCGCCCGCTCCGGCGAGGCCGACGGGCAGCCGTGGGTCACCGTCGTGCGTGGCGTGCTCGGCGGGATGGGCTGGACGGCCGAGCCGCCGACCGCGCGCGGGCAGGCCCGCGACCGCTGGGAGTCGCTGCAGGCGCTGGTCGACCTGGCCGACGACTTCGCGACCGAGCGCGGCGTCGAGGCGTCGGTCTCCGCCTTCGTCGAGGACCTCGACCGGCGCGCGACCGAGCAGCACGCCCCGACCGCCGACGGCGTCACGCTGGCGACCTTCCACGCGGCGAAGGGCCTGGAGTGGGACGCGGTGTTCTGCTGCGGCGTGCAGGACGGCACCGTGCCAATCACCTATGCCAGCCAGGAAGGCGCACCCGCCGGTGCGGTGGAGGAGGAACGGCGGCTGCTCTACGTCGGGATGACCCGTGCCCGCAAGGAGCTGATGGTGTCGTGGGCCGCGGCACGCAACCCCGGCCAGGCGCCGCGGCGCCAGCCGTCGCGCTTCCTGGTCCCGCTGCTGCCCGCCTCGCAGCAGCCGCAGGCCACCCGCGGACGCAGCCGCGTCGCGCGCTGCCGCGACTGCCTGCAGCCGCTGGCGACGGCGGCGGAGAAGAAGCGCGGCCGGTGTGCGCACCACCCGACCCGTTACGACGAGGAGCTCTTCGACCGGCTCAAGGCGTGGCGCCTCGAGACCGCCAGGGAGGCGGGGGAGGACGGCAAGCCGCTGCCGGCGKACGTCGTCTTCACCGACGCCACGCTCGAGCTGATCGCGGAGCAGAAGCCAACGACGCTCACGGCCCTGGCCAAGGTCAACGGGGTGGGCCCGAACAAGATCGAGAGGTACGGCCAGGCGGTGCTCGACCTCGTCGCCGAGGCCTGATCAGGTGTCTTTCCGGGGCGTTTCCCGGGCCGCTTCGAGGTCCCTCGAAAAAAGTTCGGAAAAACCCCGATAAATCATTTGCACCGCCAGATCAAGGACCGTTACGGTCGTCAGGCAACATCAGCTAGCGCACCACGGCCCTGGCAAGGCCGGCGCACGATTGGCACCGAAGGAGGTGGCCCTCATGGAGAACATCACGATGATCCCGATGACCGACGTCAACGCTCTCGCGCTGACCGCGTCTGCCTGCGCCACCTCTGCCCTCGCGACCCTTGCGGCCCAGGGCATTGCCGTGCGTCCCGCCGCCGCTTGGGCGGTCGAGGGCACCCGTGTGCCGTTTGCCGACGTGTACGCCGTCGCCGCCATCGCGGCTGACGTGCAGTCCGTCAAGCGGGACCGCGCCGGCGAGATGGGGCACCGCGGCTTCACGACCGCAGTCGTCCCGGGTTCACCAGCCTGGAGTCATCCGAACTGATCTGACATCAGCTCGGCAGCCTCCAGGCCGCGGAACCCGAAACCGGGATCCGCGGCCTTCTTGTTTCTCACGACCTGAGGAGCGAAGGCCCCCGGATCCCTCCTGAGGAACCGACCAACGCGATCAGGTCAACAAGAGGAGGTGAAAGCTGATGACGACCAGTGTTCTCGAGCCGACGCTGGACGAGCTGCTGCCTTGTCGTCTCAACGACGCCGAGCTGTGGTTCGCCGAGTCACCGTCGGACGTCGAGTCCGCCAAGGCCCTCTGCAAGGAGTGCCCGGTCCAGGAGATGTGCCTGGCCGGCGCGCTCGAGCGGCGCGAGCCGTGGGGCGTGTGGGGTGGCGAGCTGTTCCTGGCCGGCGTGGTGATCCCGCGCAAGCGGCCGCGGGGCCGCCCGCGCAAGGACGCCACCGTCACCGCCGCGTGACCGGCACCGGGCCTACCGAGCAACGACCAACCAACAAGAACTTCCAGACCTTCTGAGAAAAGAGAGACCCATGAACGGGAACATCAGTGAAGACCTGGCGCGTGCGCACATGGCCGCGCGCCTGGGAGAGGCGCACCAGCTGCGCGAGGCCCACCGTGTGGCCCGCGCCCGCCGCTTGAGCCGCAAGGCCGAGCGTGCCGCGCAGCAGGCTCGTCTCGCACTCGCTCGCGCACTCTGAATCCAGGCCGGGGTCCCGCCACGGACCCCGCCGGCGAGACGGACGTCATCGCCACTGTCCTCCTCGGAGGCACACCTGATCGCGGGTGAGTAGAAGGGCCGGGACCGACCACCGTCGGTCCCGGCCCTTCGCATCTTTTCGGTCACGACCTGCCGTCGCCCGGGCTGGGGCGTGCACCCTGCTCCTACGCTGGAGAGGTGAGCGTCACCTGTGACTACTGCGGCCGACGCGCCCCGGGCGACGAACCGCCGCTGACCTGGACCTCCGCGGTCGAGCGGGGGCGGGTCCGCCGGTTCTGTGACGAGTGCTCACGCACCCACCTGCGCTCGATGGAGGCGAAGCTCGACAGCGAGTGGTGGTGACGGCACTCTCGCTGCGGGTGCCGGCGGTGGGTCAGCCGAGCAACGCCGGCTCGTCCCACGCACAGCCGCACTCGGGATGCCGGCCCCAGCGCACCTCCAGCGGCCCGGAGGCCGGCCCGAGGTCGAAGGTCGTCGACCACGTGCTCGGCTCGTCCCCCTCCACGTAGCGGGCCAGGTCGCGCACCGCCCACGCCAGCACCATCGTGTCGAGGACCGGGTCCAGCGGCGGCGGTCGTTCGACGGCTCCCCGGGCGGCCTGCGCCAGCAGCAACGGCCGGCGCGCGTCGTGCAGGCTCTCGTGCGCGTCCACGCACCGCACGCAGGCCGTCTGCCCCGGCTCCACGAACGGACCGACTCGCCGCCCGCCGGCATCGCCGGTGACCAGGAGGTGCGGCACGGCGTCGCGCACCAGCGGGTCGAGGAGCTCCCGGTCCACCGGCCCGCTGGTCACGACGAGGTGCACCGCGGGAAGGTCGCCGTCGCTGGCACGACGCAGCCCAGCGCGGGTGAGCAGCGGCTCGACGAGCAGGGTGGTGGCGGGGTCCGCCCGCACCGCCACCGGTGCGGCCCCGTGCACCTCCAGCCGCCGCTCCGCGTCCTGGCCGAACTGGGCGCGCAGGACCTGGAGGGCAGGGTCCGGCAGCTCATCTGCTGGGACGGCGACGACCAGCC
The DNA here is from genome assembly GCF_007829375.1 of Nocardioides sp. J9. NCBI lineage: Bacteria > Bacillati > Actinomycetota > Actinomycetes > Propionibacteriales > Nocardioidaceae > Nocardioides > Nocardioides sp. J9. Next base: position 14,691 of record NZ_VLJQ01000139.1, read on the forward strand.
CTGCTGCACGCAGCCGGTCCAGCTGCGCCACCTGGGCCGGCGAGCGCTCGGCGTCGACCTGGGGAACGCCGGAAGGGCGCGTGAGGGCGTCGAGGAGGCACTGCACCTCCGGCTCGTCGGGCACCAGCACCCGCGGGCCGTCGAGCCCGACCTGCAGCACCCCGGGCTCCCTCGCCATCACCGGCGTGGCCGGGCGCAGGACGAGCCGCTCGCCGCCTTCGCTGCCTGTTGCTGGCATGTCCAGCAGGGTCGCACTCCTCGGCTGGAGCTGCTGGAGGCTGTCCACAGGCCGC
>NZ_VLJQ01000140.1:0-15080 GCF_007829375.1 Nocardioides sp. J9
CCCTGGGCTTGCCGCCAGGCGGACGTGGGCCCTGCGCAAGCCAACTGCGTGCGCGGCAGCGCGGCGCTGGCGTCGAAGACGCGTCAAGGGCGAGGGCGGGCCCGGAGGGTCCCCCTCGCCCTTGACAGGCGACGCGCTCGCGCAGTCAGCTCAGCTCAGTGGGCGAATTCGCCTCGGTAGTACTCGAAGATCCAGCCGACGAGGGCCAGGGCGCCGAGGACGATCCCGATGATGAACAGCCACCAGGCGAGCATCGCCAGGGCGAACACGATGATGCCCAGGGTGGCGCCGCACCACAGCGGCCACCAGGAGTACGGCGGGAAGAAGCCGAGCTCGCCGGCACCCTCCGCGATCTCGCCGTCCTTGCGGTCCTCGGGGCGCGCGTCCATCCGCCCGGCGTGGAAGCCGAGGTAGAGGGTCACCATGGCGCACAGCAGCGTGGTCATGACGAGCGCGGAGGTGCCGGTCCAGTCGGCGCCGGAGTCACCGGCGTCGGTGATGAACCAGTAGGCGGGGCTGACCAGGACCAGGAAGACCGTGGTCACGCCGAAGATCCATGCCTCGATCTTCATCAGGCGTCAGCTCCCTTCTTGTCCAGCTCGCCGGCCGGCTCGTCGTCGTACATCTCGATCGCGGCGATCTCCGGGTGGTGGAGGTCGAACGCGGGCGACTCCGAGCGGATGCGCGGGATCGTGTGGAAGTTGTGGCGCGGCGGCGGGCAGCTCGTGGCCCACTCCAGCGACCGGCCCCAGCCCCACGGGTCGTCGCTGTTGACCAGCGGGCCCTTGCGGGAGACATAGACGTTGTAGAAGAACGGCAGCATCGAGGACGCGAGCACGAAGGCACCGATCGTCGAGACCTGGTTCATGAACTCCCAGTCGTCACCCGGCAGGTAGTCGGCGTACCGGCGCGGCATGCCCTCGACGCCCAGCCAGTGCTGGATGAGGAAGGTGGTGTGGAAGCCGATGAACAGCAGCCAGAAGTGGATCTTGCCGAGGCGCTCGTCGAGCATCCGACCGGTGAACTTGGGCCACCAGAAGTAGAAGCCGGCGAACATCGCGAACACGACCGTGCCGAACACCGTGTAGTGGAAGTGCGCCACCACGAAGTAGGAGTCGGAGACGTGGAAGTCGAGCGGCGGGCTGGCCAGGATGATGCCGGTCAGGCCACCGAAGAGGAAGGTCGTGAGGAAGCCGATCGACCAGAGCATGGGGGTGTCCATGCGCACTGATCCGCCCCACATCGTCCCGATCCAGTTGAAGAACTTCACGCCTGTCGGGACGGCGATGAGGAAGGTCATGCCGGAGAAGAACGCGAGGTTGACCGCGCCCGTCACGAACATGTGGTGCGCCCACACCGCCACCGAGAGGATCGCGATGCCGAGGGTCGCGCCGACCAGGCCGACGTAGCCGAAGATCGGCTTGCGGCTGAAGACCGGCAGGATCTCGGAGATGATGCCGAAGAACGGCAGCGCGATGATGTAGACCTCGGGGTGGCCGAAGAACCAGAACAGGTGCTGCCACAGGATGGCGCCACCGGTCGCGGTGTCGAACACGTGTGCCCCGAGCTGGCGGTCGGCCTCGAGCGAGAGCAGCGCGCCGGCGAGGATCGGGAACGCGATCAGGACGAGGATCGCGGTGATCAGCACGGTCCAGGTGAAGATCGGCATCCGGAACATCGTCATGCCGGGGACCCGCATGCAGATGATCGTGGTGATGAAGTTGACCGCACCGAGGATGGTGCCGAGACCGGCCATCCACAGACCCATGATCCACAGGTCGCCACCGACGCCGGGGCTGTTCACCGAGTCGGAGAGCGGCGTGTAGGCGAACCAGCCGAACGAGGCGGCGCCGTCACGGGTGAGGAAGCCGGAGGCCGCGATGAGGCCGCCGAACAGGTACAGCCAGTAGCTGAACATGTTCAGGCGCGGGAACGCGACGTCGGGCGCACCGATCTGCAGCGGCATGATCGCGTTGCCGAAGCCGAAGAACAGCGGCGTCGCGAACAGCAGCAGCATGATCGTGCCGTGCATCGTGAAGAGCTGGTTGTACAGCTCCTCGTTGACGAGCTGGCTGCCCGGGTAGGCGAGCTCGGAGCGGATGAGCAGCGCCATGATGCCGCCGGCCATGAACCAGAACATCGCGGTGAAGAAGTACAGGTTGCCGATCAGCTTGTGATCGGTCGTCGTCATGATCCGGACGAGCTGCTTCCCGAGCGTCTTGCGCTCGGGCACGTCCGCGTTGCGGGCGAGCGCGGTCACTCGTGGCCCTCCTCGTCGTGGTTGATGAGGTTCTCGGAGTAGAGGCCACCCTTGACCGGCTCGTCGGAGACGTTGTCCGGGTTGGCTGCCAGCTGCTCGAGGTACGCCTCGTACTCGGCCTCGGTCACGACCTCGACGGTGAAGAGCATCCGCGAGTGGTAGGCACCGCAGAGCTCGTAGCACTTGCCGGCGTAGGTGCCGGTCTCGGTCGGCTTGACCTGGTAGGCGTTGTCGTTGCCGGGGACGACGTCCATGCGCATCGCGAAGGCCGGGATGCCGAAGTTGTGGATGACGTCGGGGCTGTAGAGCTGGAACTCGATGGTCTTGTCGACCGGGATGACCAGCGTCGGGATGTTGTCACCCGTGCCGGAGACGAAGACGTTCTTGCCGTCGGCCGCCTCGGTCTCGGGGTAGTTGAACGTCCACTGCCACTTCTGGCCGACGACCTCGACGATGACGTCGGGGTTCTCGTCCAGCTCCAGGGCGAGGTTCTGCACCCGCACGGTGTGCGAGAAGAACGCGATCACCATGATGACCGGGAAGACCGTGTAGAAGATCTCGATCGGCAGGTTGTAGCGGGTCTGCACCGGGACCTCGTCGTCGCTGCGACGACGGAACCAGATCGGGACGCCGATGATCAGGGCCCACGTGACCACACCCGTGATCAGGGCCGCCACCCAGGCGCCCTGCCAGAGCTGGAGGATGTGCTCACCCTGCTCCGACTTGATCTCCGGCATGCCGAACCGCTCCCACTGGGAGTCGGTGGAGCAGCCGCTCAGCGCAGCTGCAAGAACGACGAATCCGGCGAACGGGATCGCACGACGGAGTCGTCGCTGCGCCCGTGAACGCTCGGGGTGCCACCAGCCCACGAACGAGCCTTCCTCTCGAGGGTCAGAACACTGCGAACACTAGCGGAGGACCGCCCCGGCATGGTCGCCGGGTAGGTCCTTTCGGACCGGCGGCCCGCTTGGTGAGCGTGGTTCTATGGTCAGGTTGTGAGCCGGACAACCGAGGTCTACCTCGACAGCGCGTCGTCGGCGCGCCTGCACCCCGCCGCCCGCGACACCTTGCTGGCCGCCCTCGAGCGGGGGTACGCCGACCCGCGGCGCCTCCACGGCCCCGGCCGCGACGCCCGCCTGCTCCTCGACAACGCCCGTGCGGTGGTGGCCGAGTGCCTGGGCGTGCGCCCCGACGAGGTCGGCTTCACCTCCTCTGGCACCGAGGGCGTCCACCGGGGCCTGCTGGGCCTCACCACGGCCACGGGTCGGGACGGGATCGTCCACGGAGCGGTCGAGCACTCCTCCGTGCTGCACGTGGTGCAGTGGCGGGACTCCCCCGCCCACGCCAGCATCCCGGTCGACGCCGACGGGGTGGTCGACGTCGACGCGCTCGCCGCAGCCGCGCGAGCCGCCGGCGTGGGCGCCGTCGCCCTCCAGGCGGCCAACCAGGAGGTCGGGACGCTGCAGCCGGTGGACGCGCTGGACCTGCCGGCCGGCGTACCGCTGCTGGTGGACGCCGCCGCCGCGGTCGGCCACGTCGACCTGCCGCGGCGCTGGGACGCACTGACGGCGTCGGCGCACAAGTGGGGCGGCCCGGCCGGCGTCGGGGTCCTCGTGGTGCGTCGCGGCACCCGGTGGACCAACCCGTTCCCCGGCGACGACGGGCTGGACCAGGTGGGCGGCTTCCCCGACGTCCCCGCGGCGCTCGCGGCGGCTGCCGCCCTCCAGGCGGTGCTCGGCGAGCGCGAGGAGGTCGCCGCCCGGCAGTTCGCGCAGGTGGAGCGGGTGCGGAGCGCGGCGGCCGCGCTGCCGGACGTGGAGGTCGTCGGCCACCCCGTGCAGCGGCTCCCCCACCTGGTGACGTTCTCGGTCCTCTACGCCGGCGGCGACGAGATCGTCGCGGCCCTGGCGCGCGAGGGGTACGGCGTCGCGAGCGGCTCCGCCTGCACCGCCTCCACGCTGGAGCCGAGCCACGTGCTGGCGGCGATGGGGGCGCTCACCCACGGCAACGTGCGGGTCTCCCTGTCCCGCGACACCACCGACGAGGAGGTCGACGGCTTCTGTGCGGCGCTCGCCCGCGTCGTCGGGGAGATCCGGGCGGGGGCCGGCCTGTGAGCGCCGACGTCGAGCTCGACTGCCGCGACCTGCCCTGCCCGCGCCCGATCATCGAGCTCGCGAAGGCGCTCCCCGGCGTGCCGGTGGGCGGCCTGCTCGCGGTCGTCGCCCGCGACCCGGCCGCCCGCTACGACGTGCCGGCGTGGTGCCGCATGCGCGGGCAGGAGTACGTCGGCGAGGAGGCCGCCGACGACGGCGCTCCCCGCTACGTGGTCAAGCGCCTCAGCTGAGGTGCTTCTGCACCTCGACGGCGGCCTCGTCGCCGTACGAGACGCGGACCCGCTCGACGAACTGCTCGGTGGTGAAGTCGTACTCCTGCGTGCCGACCGTCTCCACGACGTAGGCCGCGAGGACGCAGCCGACCTGGGCCGCGCGCTCGAGGGAGGTGCCCCATGACAGGGCGGCGAGGAAGCCGGCACGGAAGGCGTCGCCGACACCGGTCGGCTCGACCGCCTCGACGCCGGTGGCGGCCGCCACCTCGAACGACGTGCCGTCCTTCGACGTCACCCGGACGCCGTCCTTGCCGAGGGTGGTGACCTGGAAGCCGACCCGGTCCAGCACCTCCTGGGCGCTCCAGCCGGTCTTCTTCTCGATGACGTGCGACTCGTACTCGTTGGAGAACAGGATCGCGGCGCCGTCGATCAGGTCGCGGATCAGGTCGCCCTCGGCGAAGGCGAGCTGCTGGGAGCAGTCGGCGATGAACGGGTAGCCGCGCTGGCGGCACTCCTCGGTGTGCCGCTTCATCGCGGCCGGGTCGTCGGCACCGATGAGGACGTACGCCGGCGTGCCGACGCGCTCCACGATCGGGGCGAGCTCGATGAGGCTGGCCTCGCTCATCGCGCCGGGGTAGAAGGAGGCGAACTGGGCCATCGTGGAGTCGGTGGTGCACACGAAGCGGGCGGTGTGCCGGCTCTCGGAGATGTGCACCGAGTCGCAGTCGACGCCGTGGCGCTCGAGCCACGAGCGGTAGTCGGTGAAGTCCTCGCCGGCGGCGCCGACGAGCACCGGACGCAGGCCGAGCCGGGCCAGGCCGAAGCACATGTTCGGCGCGACCCCTCCCCGCCGGATCTCGAGGTCGTTCACGAGGAACGACACCGAGAGCTTGTCCAGCTGGTCGACGACCAGGGAGTCGGCGAACTTGCCGCCGAACGTCATGAGGTGGTCGGTCGCGATCGAGCCGGCGATGAGGAGGGAGCCCGTGGGTGAAGTCACGACACGGAACATTAACCGAGCCGTAGCCGTCCGCTGCTGGGTCTACCCCTCGGTAACGCCTAGCGTCGATCACATGACGCCGTACGACGAGATCGCCACCCCTACCGAGATGCGCGCTGACTGCGAGGCCGTGAGCCGCCGCCTCGAGCAGGCCGCGGTCCGCGCCACCCGCCCCGCGCCCAGCCTGCACTTCGACGAGCAGCCCCGGGAGAGCGGCAAGCGGGAGATCCAGATCTCCGAGGCCGCGCAGCGCCTGGCGAACGCCCTGCACCTGCACCTGGACTGACAGGAGACGAGAGAGGCCCCCACCGTGCGGTGGGGGCCTCTCTCGCGTTCTACGTCAGGCGGGGCGCAGGCGCAGCTCAGTGGAAGCTGTCGCCGCAGGCGCAGGAACCCGTCGCGTTGGGGTTGTCGATCGTGAAGCCCTGCTTCTCGATCGTGTCGACGAAGTCGATGACGGCGCCGTTGAGGTAGGGGACGCTCATCCGGTCGACGACGACGGCCACGCCGTCGAAGTCGGTCACGACGTCGCCGTCGAGGCTGCGCTCGTCGAAGAACAGCTGGTAGCGCAGGCCCGAGCAGCCGCCCGGCTGGACCGAGATGCGCAGGGACAGGTCGTCGCGGCCCTCCTGCTCGAGCAGGCTCTTGACCTTCGCGGCCGCCACCGGGCTCAGGTTGATCTGGTCCTCGCGGCGCTCGAAGTCGACCGGCGTGGCGACCGTCGTGGTCGCGCCGGGGGCCTCGTGGCTGKGGCCGCCTCCGCAGCAGCTGTCGCTCATGCTCACTCCAGGGTGTGTCAGTTCTGGGGGTCGATCCCGTTGTCTCGACTACCCCAATGGTCGCACAAAGGTGGTTATTCCCCCCAGACGAGAACGGGCTTGACCACCGCGCCCGCCTTCGAGTCGGCCACCGCGTCCGCGATCTTCTCGAACGGGTACGTCGCCACGAGGTGGTCGACGTCGAGCTTCCCGGCCTCCCGCAGCGCGATCAGCTCGGGGATGGTGACCAGCGGGTCCGCCTCGCCCTCGATCGAGGAACGGACGACCTTGCCGGACTGCAGCAGGTCGATGGCGTCGATGGTGTACTCCGCCGCACCGAGCCCCAGCGCGACGAGCAGGCCGCGCGAGCGCAGGGCGTGCTGGGCCTGGAGCACGACCGCCGGCAGCGCCGTGGTGTCGATGGCGTACGCCGCTCCCCCGCCCGTGGCCTCCCTGACCCGCTCCTCCACCGGCGCGGCACCCGGCTCGGTCGGGTCGAGCGCGGTGGCGCCGTACCCCTCGGCGACGGCGCGGCGCGGCGCAGCCGGGTCGACGACCACGACGGTCTCCACGCCGCGCCCCCGCGCCGCAGCGACGGCAGCCAGGCCGACGGCCCCGGCGCCGAACACGACCAGCGGCTCGTCGGGGGCCGGGTCGAGCACGTTGAGCACCGTCCCGGCGCCGGTCTGGTAGCCGCAGGCGAAGGGGGCGAGCCGGGTGAGGTCGAGGGACTTGTCGACGACGACGCAGTTGTCGGCGTACGCGATCGCGTGCCGGGCGAAGCTGGACTGGCCGAAGAAGCTGCCGAACACGGTCTGCTGCTGGCCGTCGGCGCCGGTGCGGCTCATCGTGGTCGAGCCGTCGGCGCGCATGCCCATGTAGTTGAGGAGCAGCGACTGCTCGCAGTAGCCGACATCGCCGGCCGTGCAGGGCCCGCAGGACCGGCAGGAGCGGAAGCTCATCACCACGTGGTCGCCGACCTCGATGCCGCTCACCGCCGCCCCGACCCGCTCCACCACGCCGGTGCCCTCGTGGCCGACGACGGTCGGCAGCATCTCCGGGGGCAGCATCGTCGGCACGGTCAGGTCGGTGTGGCACAGGCCGGTGGCCACGACCCGGACGAGGACCTCGTCCTCCCGGGGGTCGTCCAGCTCGACCTCGGTCTGCACGAAGTCGCCGCCCGGCTCCTCCACCACGAACGCCGTCGTCCTCATCGCTCACGCTCCAGCCAGAAGTAGTAGGGGTCCGTCACGCCGAAGGCGGCCTCGAGCTTGCCGTTCATGACGCCTATGAGGGTGTCGTCGTCGACCTTCTTGAAGTGGTCGACGACGGGGAGCCGGTCGTAGACCATGCTGGCGGTGACCTCGCCACGGAAGGCGACCTCCCACAGCGACGCCTCGCCGCCGCCGGCGGCCTCGGTGTTGGAGTAGAGCTCGCCGTCCTCGCCGCGGCAGACCAGGGGTACCGCCGCCAGCGGGCCGTCGAAGCGCTTGCCGTGCCACCGGACCTTCTGCAGCACCCGGCTGGCGACGTGGCCGGTCGCGAAGTCGCCCCCGCGCCACGAGCCGAGCACCTCCTCGACGGTCACGGTCGCGAGCCCGGCCCACAGGGCCTCGAGCTCCGCGACGTCGGCCTGGTCTGCCTGCCGGAGCGCGTCGAAGCGCTGCCTCGTGTCGGTCACGCGGTCAATCTAGAACAGGTTCTCGTTCGAGGACAGGACTGCTCGGGACTTGCTCACGATTGGACACGAACTGCAGCCGCGAACGGCGTGTCGCCTGCAGTTCCTGCCCAAACGACGCGGCGGCGGCCGCCTGCGGCGGCGCGGGCGGAGCCCGTGCCGACTTCCGCGCCGACAGCCGACCGACCGGGACAGGACCTCAGGCTGACCAGGTCCGCGCCACCCGGGCGGCGAGCTCGGCGAGCGCACCCTCGGGGTCGCGGAAGGCGCGCTCCTCCCCCACGGCCTCGACGAGGGAGTAGGCCGCGTCCATCCCGAGCGCGCGCATCTCGCGCGAGCCGACGAGCACCTGCCCGGCGAGGGCCACGCAGGGGCGCAGGGCGGCGGAGGCCACCGCGGCGACGCCGGCCGGGACCTTGCCGGCGCGGCTGCTGAAGTCGAAGGCACCCTCGCCGGTGATCACCAGGTCCACCTCGCGGGCGCGCTCGGCCAGGCCGACGGCCTCGGCGACCAGCTCGATCCCGGAGACCCGCTGGGCGCCGAGGAGCAACAGGGCGAACCCGAGGCCCCCGGCGGCGCCCGCGCCGGCCTCGAGGGCGAGGCGCCGGTCGGTCGCGGCGGCCCACTGCTCGAGGAAGCCGTCGAGCAGGACCTGCGACTCCTCGTCGAGGCCCTTCTGGGGGCCGAAGGTCTTGCTCGCTCCGAACAGGCCGGTGAGCGGGTTGTCGACGTCGGTGGCCGCGACGAGCTCGACACCGTCGACGTACGCACGGGGGATGCTGAGGTCGACCCGGCTCACCCCGTCGAGGAAGATCCCGCCCACGTCGAGGGAGACGTCGGCGTCGGCACCGAGCGCGGCCAGCAGGCCGGCTCCCCCGTCGTTCGTCCCGGACCCGCCGAGACCGACCACGACCTTCGTCGCGCCGGCGTTGATCGCCTCGAGGACCATCTGCCCCACCCCGACCGTGGTGTGGAACTCCCCGCCCTCCCCCTTCGTGAGGTGAAGGCCGCAGGCCTGGGCGCTCTCGACGTACGCCGTCTCGCCGACCAGCAAGATGGTGGTCGGCACGTCGTGGCCCTGCGCGGACTGGGCGATGACGGCGAGCAGGTCGCCGCCGAGGCTGGCGTGGAGGACGTCGACGAAGCCCGGCCCGCCGTCCGACATCGGCGCGAGCAGCACCTCGTCGTCGGGAGCCTGGCGCCGCCAGCCCGCCGCGATGGCCTCCGCGGCCTCGACGGCGGTGAGGGTGCCCGCGAACTTGTCCGGGGCCACGAGGACGCGCATGCGGCCATCATGGCGGAGACCTCGCTGATCGGGCAGCGGACCGCGATCACGGGGCAGCAGCGCGCCCAAACTAGGATGGACGCATGACCACCGTGGACCTCCCGCTGCTGCCGCTCGGCCGCGGCTCCGACCCGCTCTCGGAGCGGGGTGTCGAGTGCCCCGGGGACCTGCCGCCGGCCTCCGACCCGGACCTGGTCGCCCGCGCCCGTGCCGCGAAGGAGGCGCTCGGTGACCGCCTCTTCGTTCTCGGGCACCACTACCAGCGCGACGAGGTCATCCAGTTCGCCGACGTCACCGGCGACTCCTTCAAGCTCGCCCGCGACGCCGCGGCCCGGCCCGACGCCGAGTTCATCGTCTTCTGCGGCGTGCACTTCATGGCGGAGTCGGCCGACATCCTGACCAGCGCCCAGCAGAAGGTCGTCCTGCCCGACCTCGCGGCGGGCTGCTCGATGGCCGACATGGCGCGCATCGCGCAGGTCGAGAAGGCGTGGGACGCGCTCGCAGCGGCAGGCGTGCAGGACTCGGTCGTCCCGGTGACCTACATGAATTCCAGCGCCGCGATCAAGGCGTTCTGCGGCCGCAACGGTGGCGTGGTGTGCACCTCGTCCAACGCCGAGGTCGCCCTCGACTGGGCGTTCCAGCAGAAGGGCGAGGACACCAAGGTCCTGTTCCTGCCCGACCAGCACCTCGGTCGCAACACCGCCGTCCTCAAGCTGGGCTACTCCCTCGACGACTGCGTCGTGTGGAACCCGCACAAGCCCGACGGCGGCCTCACGCCCGAGGAGCTCGCCGCGGCGAAGATCATCCTCTGGAAGGGCCACTGCTCCGTGCACGGCCGCTTCTCCGCCGACGTCATCGACGAGCTGCGCGCCAAGGTGCCGGACCTCAACGTCCTGGTCCACCCCGAGTGCCAGCACGAGGTCGTCGTGAAGGCCGACCTGGTCGGCTCCACCGAGTTCATCATCAAGACGATCGAGGCGGCCCCGGCCGGCTCGAGCTGGGCGATCGGCACCGAGCTCAACCTCGTGCAGCGCCTCAAGAACGCCCACCCGGACAAGAACATCATGTTCCTCGACCGGAACGTCTGCTACTGCTCGACGATGAACCGGATCGACCTCCCCCACCTGGTGTGGGCGCTGGAGAACCTCGCCGAGGGCAACCTCGTCAACCAGATCGAGGTCGACCCGCAGACCGAGGCCGACGCCCTGACCGCCCTCCAGCGGATGCTGGACCTGCCCGGGAAGACCCACCGTGACTGACGGCCTGCCTGCCTGCCCGGAGTGCTCGGGCGAGTACACCTACGAGATGGGCGAGCTGATGGTCTGCCCGGAGTGCGGCCACGAGTGGTCGCCCGCCGAGGCCGCGGCAGCCGCCGAGGAGCAAGCCGCCGCCGGCGTCGTCCGTGACGCCAACGGGAACCCGCTCGCCGACGGCGACGACGTCATCGTCGTCAAGGACCTGCCGGTCAAGGGCGCCCCCAAGCCGATCAAGTCCGGCACGAAGGTCCGCGGCATCCGCCTCGTCGACGGTGTGGGTGACCACGACATCGACTGCAAGGTCGACGGCTTCGGGCCGATGCAACTCAAGTCCAGCGTGGTCAGGAAGGCCTGAGCGTGTTCAAGCGCACCAAGTCCGCAGCGGTTCCCGAGACGCCCCAGGCGCCCGCCAAGCCCGGCGGCAAGGGTCGCCCGACGCCGACCCGCAAGGAGGCCGAGGCCGCCGCGCGTGCCCGGGCCCGGGCGCCGCGCGACAAGAAGGAGCTGGCCCGACGGCAGCGCGAGTTCCGCGCCGAGGAGAGCCGCAAGATCCGCCAGGGCATGAAGAGCGGCGACGAGCGTTACTTCCTGCCCCGGGACAAGGGGCCGGTGCGCCGGTTCATCCGCGACTACGTCGACCGCCGCTTCTCCATCGTGGAGATGGTCATCCCGCTGATGATCATCGGCCTGATCCTCGGCTACACCGGCAACACCGCGCTCGTGCAGGCCAGCAGCCTGATCCTGCTCGCCACCGTGCTCTTCGTGGTCACGGACATGTTCGTGCTGCGCTTCCGGATCCGCCGCGAGCTCCGCAAGCGCTTCCCCGAGGAGTCCCTGAAGGGCACGACCTACTACGCGATCACGCGCTCGATGCAGATGAAGTTCATGCGGCTGCCGAAGGCACGAATCAAGATCGGCCAGGCGCTGCCCGAGGACTACGACCGCTGAGGTCCCTCGCCCCGCGCCCGTGAGGGCGTAGGTTGCGCGGCGTGAAGATGATCGCCGCCCTGCACGACCCCGCCGTCGCACCGCGCCTGCTCGACCCCGCGCTGCACACCGACCTGGCCTCGGCCGGGGCGACCCGGCTGCAGGTCAACGTCGACGACGAGGCGGTCCGCCCGGCGATGCGGCTCGGGCCCGGCACGCCGATCACGGCGGTGCTGGCGCTGTGGACCGACGTCGACGCTGCCGACCTGCTGGCCGACCTGCTGGCCGTCGTACGGCAGGTGGACGCGTCGGCCGACGCGTGGCTCGTCGAGGAGCGCGAGCCGCTGGTGCCGCCGTCCGTCCCGGACGGCGAACGCGCCGACGCCCTGGCCAACATCGCCTTCCTGCGCCGGCCGGCGGAGATGTCGCCCGAGGACTGGCGCGCCGACTGGCTCGGCCGGCACACCCAGGTCGCCATCGACACCCAGGGCACCTTCGGCTACGTGCAGAACCCGGTCCTGGCGGCCCTCACGCCCGGCGGGCAGGACGTCGCCGGCATCGTCGAGGAGCTCTTCCCCATGGCGGCGATGGCGGACCCGCACGCGTTCCACGGCAGCGGCGGGGACGACGCCGAGCTGCAACGCCGCTTCACCACGCTCATGGAGAGCTGTGCGCGGTTCGGTGCGGCGGACGGGCTCGACCTCGTGCCCACCAGCCGCTACCGGTTCACCCTGGCCTGACCGGACCGGGTCAGCCGAACATCTCCGAGCGCCGCGGCGACACGGTCTTCGCCGGGTCGGTGGTGACCACGCCGTCGAGGACCCGGTCGATCGCCGCCATCGTCTCGGCGTCGAGCTTCACGCCCGCGGCCTTGACGTTCTCGGTGACCTGCTCGGGGCGGCTGGCGCCGATGATCGCGGCCGAGACGTTGCCGTTCTGCAGCACCCAGGCGACCGCGAGCTGCGCCAGGCTGAGGTCCACCGACTCGGCGATCGGCCGGAGCTGCTGGACCCGCTCGAGGACGTCGTCCTGCAGCCAGCGGGCGACCATGTCGGCGCCGCCCTTGTCGTCGGTGGCCCGCGAGCCGGCCGGCGGCGGCTGGCCGGGGAGGTACTTGCCGGTGAGCACGCCCTGCGCGATCGGGGACCAGACGACCTGGCCGATGCCGAGCTCCTTCGAGGTCGGGACGACCTCGGACTCGATGACCCGCCAGAGCATGGAGTACTGCGGCTGGTTGGAGACCAGCGGCACCCGCAGCTCGCGGGCGAGCTCGGCAGCGGCGCGGATCTCCTCCGCGCGCCACTCCGAGACGCCGATGTAGAGCGCCTTGCCGGCCCGGACGACGTCGGCGAAGGCGAGCATCGTCTCCTCCAGCGGCGTCTCGTGGTCGAAGCGGTGCGCCTGGTAGAGGTCCACGTAGTCGGTGCCGAGCCGGCGCAGCGAGCCGTCGATCGACTCCATGATGTGCTTGCGCGACAGCCCGTGGTCGTTGTGCTTGCCGGGACCGGTCGGCCAGAAGACCTTCGTGAAGATCTCCAGGCCCTCGCGCCGCTCCCCCGCCAGCGCCTTGCCGAGGACGGTCTCCGCCGCGGTGTTGGCGTAGACGTCGGCGGTGTCGAAGGTGGTGATGCCCTCCTCGAGGGCCTGGCGGACGCACGCCAGCGCGGCGTCCTCCTCGACCTGGGAGCCGTGGGTGAGCCAGTTGCCGTAGGCGATGGCCGAGATCCTCAGGCCGCTCGCACCGAGGTTGCGAATCTCCATGGACCCGACCCTAGTGTCCGCGGCAAGGGCGGAGCCGGTGCCGGGCGTCGGATCTTCCGATGGCAGTATCGAGCCGTGGTCGCCGCTGACGTCTCCGTCCGGGTCGGGTGGCCGGCCGACGCGGCCGGCATCGCCGGCGTGCAGCTGCGCGCCTGGCAGGAGCGGTACGACGGCCGGCTGGCCGCACAGCTCACCGACCAGGGCCTCGGGGTCGACGACCTCGCCGAGGCCTGGCGCGGCACGCTGTCCCGTCCCCCCGAGGCCCGGCGCCGCGCGCTCGTCGCGCTCGCCCACGACCGGGTGGTCGGCTTCGCGCTGACCGGCCCCAACGCCGATCCCGACGCGGACCCCGCCGCCGACGGCGAGATCGGCGAGTTCACCGTCGATCCCGCCGAGACCCGCGGCGGGCACGGCTCCCGCCTGCTCCAGGCCTGCGTGGACACCCTCGTCGCCGACCGGTTCACCCGCGCGGTGTGCTGGGTCGACGCCGGCGACGACACGTTCCGCGCGTTCCTGACCAGCGCCGGCTGGGCCCCCGACGGCGCCAGCCGGGAGCTCGCCGACGACGCGGGCTCGGCGGTCAAGCAGGTCCGGCTCCACACCGCGCTGTCGTAGGCGATGACGACGCAGCACGACCAGCGCGCCGTCGTACGCGACAGCCTGGGGGTGGCCATCGCGACCGGCACCTACGGTCTCAGCTTCGGCGCCGTCGGGGTCGCGTCCGGCCTCGACGTCGCGCAGACCTGCGTCCTGTCGCTGCTGATGTTCACCGGCGCCTCGCAGTTTGCTCTGGCGGGCGTGCTGGGCGCCGGGGGCTCGGCGGTCTCGGGTGCGCTGACCGCGCTGCTGCTGGGGACCCGCAACACGCTCTACGGCCTGCGGATGGCGCCCCTGCTCGGCTACCGCGGCTGGCGCCGGGTCGCCGCCGCGCACGTGCTCATCGACGAGTCCACGGCGATGGCCGTCAACCGCCCCGACCGCGAGCAGGCGCGCACCGGCTTCTGGACGACCGGGCTGACCATCTTCGTGCTGTGGAACCTCACCACGCTGGTCGGCGCGGTCGCCGGCGAGCAGATCGGCGATCCCCGCGACCTCGGCCTCGACGCCGCGGTCGGCGCCGCCTTCCTCGCCCTGCTGTGGCCGAGGCTGTCGACCCCGCTGGCGCGGGTCACGGCGCTGCTCGCGGCGCTGGTGGCCGCCGGTGCGGTCACGCTCACGCCTGCCGGCGTGCCCGTGCTCGTCGCCGCCGGCGTGGCCGTCCTGGTGGGAGCGCTGGCGCGATGACCTGGTGGGCCGTCCTCGCTGCCGGCATCGGCTGCTACCTGCTCAAGCTGGCCGGGCTCTCCGTCCCCCCGCGGGTGCTGGAGAGGCCGGTGGTCGCGCGGATCGCCGACCTGATCCCGGCCGCCCTGCTCGCCGCGCTGGTCACCGTGCAGGTCCTCGCCGCCCCCGAGGGCCGGGCGCTGGCCCTGGACGCCCGTGCCGCCGCCCTGGGCGTCGCGGTCCTGCTGCTCCTGGCCCGCGCCCCCTTCCTGGTGGTCGTCTTCGGCTCCGCGGCCGTCGCCGCCCTGCTGCGGCTCCTGTAACGCGGCAGCGCGGCGCGAGGCCCGAGCGACGCGCTCGCGCCATCCAGGTGCCGAGGCGGCTGACCGCGCGGTCCSGCCGGCCCGGAGCCGCAGGGAGCGAGGAACGAGCGACCGGAGGCGGAGGGAGGCGGGACTGCGCGTGCCGCCCGTCTTGCCGCCAGGCGGACGTCACCATCCACCGGAGGCAACCGCGGCGCGGCAGCGCGGCGCGAGGCACGAGCGACGCGCTCGCGCCATCCAGGT
>NZ_VLJQ01000141.1:0-13946 GCF_007829375.1 Nocardioides sp. J9
GCCAAGAAGGCGGCCCCCGCCAAGAAGGCCACCCCGGCCAAGAAGGCGGCCACCGCCAAGAAGGCCACCCCGGCGAGGAAGACGACCGCGGCCGCGAAGAAGGCCACCCCCGCGAAGAAGGCGACGTCGGCCACGAAGACCGCGCCTGCCCGGAAGGCGGCGCCGGCGCAGCCCGCGCCGGCCAAGAAGACGGCCAAGAAGACGGCCACGAAGACGGCCACGAAGACCGCTCCGGCGAAGGAGACGGCCCCGGCGAAGAAGGCGGCGACCCCCGTGACCAAGGCGACCCCGGCGAAGAAGGCACCCGCGAAGAAGGCACCCGCGAAGAAGGCGGCGGCGAAGAAGGCCGCGCCCTCGTCCCTCGTGGTCCTCGAGCACGAGGAGGCGTGGTCCAAGGAGGAGCTCGCCGAGGTGCTTGAAGAGCTCCACGAGCAGCGGGCCCGCGCGGCGCAGATCGTGGAGGAGCAGGAGGCCGACCTCACCGGCCTCCTCCGCGACTCCGGTGACGGCGCCGGGCAGGACCAGGCCGACATCGGTGCCACCAGCTTCGAGCGCGACCACGAGCTCACCGTGCTCAACCACGAGCGGGAGAAGCTGGCGCAGATCGACCGGGCGCTGGCGCGCATCGACGACGGCACGTACGGCGTGTGCGAGTCGTGCGGCAACCCCATCGGCAAGATGCGGCTCATGGCGTTCCCGCGTGCCACACTGTGCATGACATGCAAGCAGCGAGAGGAACGCCGGTAGGCGACCGCGACGAGGGGGCCGAGCCGGCGCGGAGCTCCCTGCTCGCCGCTCCCCGCACCTGGCTGCTCTTCGCCTCGGTCGCGGCCGCGATGTTCGCGGTCGACCAGGTCACGAAGGTGCTCGCCGTCGACCGGCTCACCGACCGCCCCGACGTCGAGGTCGTGGGGGAGCTGTTGCAGCTGCACCTGACCTACAACCCGGGCGCGGCGTTCAGCCTCGGCACCCGCTTCACCGTCGCGCTCTCGGTGCTCGCCATCGTGGCGACCCTCGTGGTCCTGTGGCTGAGCCGCCGCGTGCAGAGCCGCTGGTGGGCGGTCGCGCTCGGCTTCATGCTCGCCGGCATCGACGGCAACCTCGCCGACCGGCTCCTCCGCGACCCGGCCCCCTTCCGCGGGCACGTCGTGGACTTCCTCATGCTGCCGAACTGGCCCGTCTTCAACGTCGCCGACATCTGCATCAACGTCGGGGTCGTCATGGTCCTCATCCAGGTGCTCCGCGGCGTCGCGATGGACGGGTCCCGCGTCGAGAAGGACACCACCGAATGAGCATCGTCGACCACCGGACCCTCATCGTCCCGGACAGCCTCGAGGGCGAGCGGATCGACGTGGTGCTCGCTCAGCTGTTCGGCGTGTCCCGCACCCGCGCCGCCGAGCTCGTCGCCGACGGCCGGGTCAGCGTCGACGGCGCTCCCGTCGGCGGCAAGAGCGACCGGGTCCTCGCCGGGGTCACCCTGGACGTCGAGATCCCCGCGCAGGCCGACCCGCTCGAGGTCGTCCCCGAGATCGTCGAGGGGATCAAGATCATCCACGACGACGACGCCATCGTGGTGATCGACAAGCCGGTCGGCGTCGCGGTGCACCCGTCGCCGGGCTGGCGCGGCCCGACCGTGGTCGGCCACCTCGCCGGCGCCGGCTTCCGGATCTCCACCTCGGGCGCCAAGGAGCGCGAGGGCATCGTGCAGCGCCTCGACGTCGGCACCTCGGGCGTGATGGTCATCGCCAAGTCCGAGCACGCCTACTCCGTGCTCAAGAACGCGTTCCGCCGTCGCACGGTCGACAAGACCTACCACGCGCTCGTCCAGGGCCACCCGGACCCGCTCGAGGGCACGATCGACGCACCGATCGGCCGCCACCCCAAGTACGACTACAAGTTCGCGGTCATGGACGACGGCCGGCACAGCGTCACCCACTACGAGACGCTCGAGGCGCACCGCTTCGCCAGCCTCCTCGAGGTGCACCTCGAGACCGGCCGCACCCACCAGATCCGGGTGCACATGAGCGCGCTCAAGCACCCCTGCGTCGGCGACATCACCTACGGCGCCGACCCGGTGCTGGCCCGCCGGGTCGGGCTCCAGCGGCAGTGGCTGCACGCGGTGAAGCTCGGCTTCGAGCACCCGGAGACCGGCGACTACGTGACCTACGAGTCGACGTACCCCGACGACCTCGCGCACGCCCTCGACGTGATCCGCGACGCGCACTGAGCGTGGCGCTGCACTGATGGACGCGGACCTGCTCCTGCGTCCGGCCACGGCGGCCGACGCCGGCGGGGTCGCCGACGTCCACTGGCGCGCTCGCGCGGCCGCCCCGATGCCCGCGCCGGTGCACACGCAGGCCCAGGTGCGGGCGTGGCTCGCCTCGCGCATCGACGGCCCCTCCGGGGACGAGGTGTGGGTCGCCGAGGCCGCCGGGCGGGTCGTGGGCTACGCGCGGTTCACCCGGACCTGGCTCGACGACCTGTACGTCGACCCCGACCACGCCGGCCGGGGCGTCGGCACCGCGCTGCTCGACCTGGTGAAGGCTCGCCACCCGCACGGCTTCGGGCTGTGGGTGTTCGCGGTGAACACGCCGGCGCAGGCGTTCTACCGCGCCCACGGGCTCGTCGAGCGCGAGCGCACCGACGGCTCCGACAACGAGGAGCGGGCGCCCGACGTCCGCATGGAGTGGGCCGGCAGCAGCCCCGGATGACTCGGACCCTCCTGCCACGATCCGTCGGTCGGGTCGCGTAGTCTGATCTCCTTCCCCGACGCACGTCCCACCATCTCTTCTCGAGGAGTCACCACACCCGATGGCAGCCGGTTCCGGGGGAGCGGACTTCGTCCACCTGCACGTCCACACCGAGTACTCCATGCTCGACGGGGCGTCCCTGCTCGACGGCCTGTTCCAGCGCGTCAACGACCTCGGCATGACGTCGATCGCCATGACCGACCACGGCAACCTGCACGGCGCCTACGACTTCTACTCCAAGGCGCGCAAGTACGGCGTCAAGCCGATCATCGGCATCGAGGCCTACCTGACCCCGGGCACTCCCCGCGGTGAGCGCCGGCGGGTCCGATGGGGCAAGGGTGACGCGATGGAGGAAGGCGGCGACGACGTCGCCGGCGGTGGCGCCTACACCCACATGACGATGTGGGCCGAGAGCACCGAGGGCATGCACAACCTCTTCCGGCTCTCGTCGCGCTCCAGCCTCGAGGGCTACTTCTACAAGCCCCGGATGGACAAGGAGATCCTCGCCGAGCACAGCAAGGGCCTCATCGTCAGCACGGGCTGCCCCAGTGGCGCGATCCAGACCCGGCTCCGGCTCGGCCAGTGGGACGAGGCGGTCCGCGAGGCGGCCGAGCTCCAGGACATCTTCGGCAAGGACAACGTCTTCCTCGAGCTGATGGACCACGGCATCTCCATCGAGAAGCGCGTGCGCGACGACCTGCTCCGGCTCGGTCGCGAGATGGGCATCCCGCCGATCGCGACCAACGACTCGCACTACAACAACCCCGAGGACGCCGACGCCCACGACGCCCTCATCTGCGTCGCCTCCGGCAAGCGGCTCTCCGACACCAACCGGCTCAAGTTCGACGGCGGCGGCTACTACATCAAGTCCGCCGCCGAGATGCGCGAGCTGTGGGCCGACCGGTTCGGGATGCCGGAGGCCTGCGACAACACCATGGCCATCGCCGAGCGGTGCTCGGTGGAGTTCCACGAGTCCACCGGTGGCTACATGGCCCGCGCCGACATCCCGGCGGGGGAGACCGAGGAGTCCTGGTTCCGCAAGGAGGTGTGGCGCGGCATCGAGGCGCGCTACCCGGGCGACAAGCTCACCCAGGAGGTGCGCGACCGGGTCGAGATGGAGCTCGCGGTCGTGTCGCAGAAGGGCTACTGCGGCTACTACCTCGTGGTCGCCGACTTCATCAACTGGGCCAAGAACAACGGCATCCGGGTCGGCCCGGGCCGTGGTTCCGGTGCGGGCTCGATCGCGGCGTACGCACTGCGCATCACCGACCTCTGCCCGCTCGAGCACGGCCTGTTCTTCGAGCGCTTCCTCAACCCCGAGCGTCCCTCGATGCCCGACTTCGACATCGACTTCGACGACGCCCGCCGCGGTGAGGTCATCCAGTACGTCAGCGAGAAGTACGGCGCCGAGCGCGTCGCGCAGATCGCCACCTTCGGCCGGCTCAAGTCCAAGGCCGCGATCAAGGACGCCGCCCGGGTGCTCGACCACGGCTTCGCGATCGGCGACAAGATCACCAAGGCGATGCCGCCCGACGTCATGGGCAAGGGCGTGCCGCTGAAGGAGATCTTCAACCCCGAGCACAAGCGCTACAACGACGGCGGGGAGTTCCGCGCGCTCTACGAGCAGGACCCCGACGTCCGCACGATCTACCAGACGGCGCTCGGCCTCGAGGGCCAGATCCGCAACTGGGGCGTGCACGCGGCGGGCGTCATCATGTCCAGCGAGCCGCTGATCGACATCGTCCCGATCATGGCCCGCCCGCAGGACGGCGCCGTCATCACCCAGTTCGACTACCCGATGTGCGAGTCGCTCGGGCTGGTCAAGATGGACTTCCTGGGTCTGTCCAACCTCCGCATCCTCGAGGACGCCCTGGTCAACATCCGGGCCAACAAGGGCGAGGACGTGGTCCTCGAGGAGCTGCCGTTCGACGACCGGGCGACCTACGAGCTGATGGGGCGCGGTGACACGCTCGGCGTGTTCCAGCTCGATGGTGGCGGCATGCGGGCGCTGCTGCGCTCGATGCAGCCCGACAACTTCGCCGACATCACCGCGGTCAGCGCGCTGTACCGCCCCGGCCCGATGGGTGCGGACTCGCACAACAAGTACGCCCGCCGCAAGAACGGCCGCGAGCCGATCGAGCCGATCCACCCCGCGCTCGAGGAGGCGCTCGAGCCGGTCCTGGGGGAGACCTACGGCCTGATCGTCTACCAGGAGCAGGTGATGGCGATCGCCCAGGTCCTGGCCGGCTTCACCCTCGGTGCCGCAGACAACCTGCGCCGCGCCATGGGCAAGAAGAAGAAGGAGGAGCTGGACAAGCAGTACGCCGGCTTCCAGGCCGGGATGCTCGAGCGCGGCTACCCGCAGGACGCGATCGACACCCTCTGGGCGATCCTGCTGCCCTTCTCCGACTACGCCTTCAACAAGTCGCACTCCGCGGCCTACGGCGTCATCACCTACTGGACCGCCTACCTCAAGGCGAACTACCCGACCGAGTACATGGCCGCCCTCCTGACGTCCGTCAAGGACGACAAGGACAAGATGGCGATCTACCTCAACGAGTGCCGCCGGATGAAGATCCAGGTGCTCCCGCCCGACGTCAACGAGTCGGCCCACAACTTCACCGCCGTCGGCGCGGACATCCGCTTCGGCCTGACCGCGATCCGCAACGTCGGCGGCAACGTCGTCGACGGCATCGTGGCCGCGCGCACGGAGGAGGGGCGGTTCACCGACTTCAACGACTTCCTGTCCAAGGTCCCGGCCCAGGTGTGCAACAAGCGGGTCATCGACTCGCTGATCAAGGCCGGTGCCTTCGACGACATGAAGCACCGGCGCCGGGCGCTGGTCGCGATCCACGAGACCGCGGTCGACCAGTACGTCGACATCAAGCGCAACGAGGCGATCGGCCAGGACTCGCTGTTCGCCGGCCTCGGCGACGACGAAGGCGACGGCGGCTTCGGGGTCAGCGTCGCGATCCCCGACATCGACGAGTGGGACAAGATGACCCTGCTCGGCCACGAGCGGGAGATGCTCGGCCTCTACGTCTCCGACCACCCGCTGCTCGGCCTGGAGCACGTGCTGTCCAACGGCACCGACTGCACCATCGGCCAGCTGGTCACCGACGAGGACCGGCCGCACAACTCGACGGTCACCGTCGCCGGCCTGATCACCTCGATCCAGCGCAAGATCACCAAGAACGGCGACCCGTGGGCCACCGTGACCCTGGAGGACCTCGAGGGTGCGATCGACGTGCTGCTCTTCCCGAGCAGCTACCGCCTCGCAGCGCCGTACCTCACCGAGGACGCGATCGTCCGGGTCCGTGGCCAGCTCGACAAGGAGCGGGAGCCGGTGCAGATGCGGGGCCAGGAGGTCACCGTCCCCGACCTGGAGAACACCGCCGACGGCCCCGTGGTGATCAGCCTGCCGTCCACGCGGTGCACAGGTCCGGTGGTCCAGCAGCTGCGCGACGTGCTCGTCACGCACCCCGGCCTGACCGAGGTCCGGCTGCAGCTGCTGAGCCGTGACTCCACCAAGCTCATGCGGCTGGGAGACAATCTCCGGGTGACCCCGACGCCGGCGCTCTTCGCCGACCTCAAGCAGCTCCTCGGCCCCGGGTGCCTGGCCGGATGACGACCCCTGCGCGGGACCTGCTGCGTCCCGTCCTCGCCCCGGTCGCGCTCGGCGCGGCGCTCGCCGCGCTCGGTGGCTGGCTGTGGTGGGAGTGGTGGGCCCCGCCGCCGACCGGCAAGGTCTACGAGACCTCGGTCGGTCCGACCTGGTACCCCGACCCGTTCGACCCCGGCATCACCCGCGACTTCAACGCCACGGCGACCTTCGTGGTCGTCGGCTTCGGGCTGGCCCTGGTGCTCGGCCTCGCCTCCGGCTGGCTCGCCCGCAACCGCGCGGTGCCGGGCCTGGCCGCCGTCGGCGTGGCGAGCCTCGTGGGTGCGGCCGTGATGACCGTCGTCGGCCTCGCGCAGAGCCCTCCGGACCCGCAGGACCGCGCCGGCGAGGTCGCGATCGGCACGGTGCTGCCGGGCAACCTCGAGATCGGCGGCTGGACGCCCTACCTCGCGTGGCCGGTCGGTGCGCTGCTCGGCTACCTCGTCGTGATGCTCGCGCTGAAGCCGACCTCGCTCAGCGGCGGATCGCCGCGACCCGCGCCGCTGTCATCCGCACCAGGTCCGCAGGGCTGAGCTCGACCTCCATCCCGCGCCGGCCGGCCGACACGAAGACGGTCGGGTGGTCGAGGACGGACTCGTCGACGACGGTCGGGTGGGCCTTGCGCTGCCCGAGCGGCGAGATCCCGCCGACGACGTACCCCGTCGCCCGCTCGGCCGCCCGGGGGTCGGCCATGCTCGCCTTGCGCCCCTCGAGCGCCCGGGCGAGCGCCTTGAGGTCCAGCTGGCCGGCGACCGGCACGACGCCGACGACCAGTGCGCCGTCGAGGTCGGCGAACAGGGTCTTGAACACGCGTCCGGGGTCGATCCCCATCGCCTCGGCCGCCTCGAGGCCGTAGGACTCGGCGCGGGCGTCGTGGTCGTACTCGTGGACCGTGAACGCGACGCCGGCCTCGGTCAGGGCGACCGTGGCGGGGGTGCCGCCACCGGCCTTCGCCTTCTTCTTCGCCACGCGCCGGACCCTAGCCGGGCACGTCTAGTTCGGCGACCAGCGCGTCCGTGCGACCTCGGTGGCCGGCAGGGACAGGATCACGTTCATCGCGCGCAGCTCGGCGCGCAGCAGGTCGGTGACCAGCAGCAGCCGCTCGGTGGCGTCGCCGGCCTCGAGCAGCTCCTGGCGCTCGCCGAGGGGGAGCGGGGAGCAGGCGGCCAGGGTCCACGACAGGAACCCCGGGTCCTGCGGGAGCTCACCGGAGAGCGGGTCGCCGGCGATGTCGCGCACCACCGCGCGGTAGGCCGCGAACGTCGCGCGAGCCTGCTCCACCACCTCGGCCGGTACGTCGGCCGGCAGCTCGGGCAGCACCCGGACCTCGCCGACGGGGAACTCCCCACCACCGATGAGGCGGTCGAGCTGGATGCGGTCGCGGCCCACCGCCACGATGTCGAAGGTGCCGTCGGGGTTGCTCTCGACGTCGGTCAGCTGCAGCCGCACACCGGTGCGGAACAGCGACTGCGCGCCGTGGTCGCCGACCTCGTAGCCCTCGCGGATGGCCACCGAGCCGAACACCCGCTCCGCGGGGTCCCCGATCTGCAGCAGGTGCTGCACGAGCGCGCGGTAGCGGTCCTCGAAGACGTGCAGCGGCAGGCTCACCCCCGGGTAGAGCACCGCGTTGAGCGGGAACATGGGCAGCTCGTCGGGCACGTCACCGACCCTAGGGCACGGCACCACGTGTGGCCCTCGTCCCGGCAGGCGTCGGCGAGGCGGGGGAGCACCGCGGTCGACCGTAGAATCGGGGACATGTCCCTCATCCGTCGCATCGACCTGCGTGACGCCGACGCCTCCGTCGACTACCGCGCAGCCGTGCCCCGCGCCGACTTCGACATCGAGGCTGCGGTGCCCGCGGTGCACGCGATCTGCGAGGAGGTCCGCACCCGCGGGCTGGACGCCCTCGTCGACTTCGGCGAGAAGTTCGACGGCGTCCGGGTGGAGGACGTCCGGGTCGCCCCCGAGGCGATCCAGGCGGCCCTGGAGCAGCTCGACCCCGACATCAGGGCCGGGCTCGAGGAGTCGATCCGCCGGCTGCGCGCGACCTGCGCCAACGAGCTGGAGCAGGATGCCGTCACCGACCTCGGCCCCGGCGCCCGGGTGACCCACCGCAAGGTGCCGGTCGGCCGCGTCGGCCTCTACGTCCCCGGTGGCCTCGCGCCTCTGGTCTCCAGCGTCCTGATGAACACCGTCCCGGCGCAGACCGCCGGCGTCGAGTCGATCGCCCTGGCCAGCCCGCCGCAGAAGGAGTTCGGCGGCTCGGTGCACCCGACGATCCTCGCGGCCTGCGCGCTGCTCGGTGTCGACGAGGTGTACGCCGTCGGCGGCGCCCAGGCGATCGCGATGTTCGCCTACGGCGTCGGCCCCTGCCAGAAGGTCGACCTGGTGACCGGGCCCGGCAACATCTGGGTGGTCACCGCCAAGCGGATCCTCAAGGGCCTGGTCGGCATCGACTCCGAGGCCGGCCCGACCGAGATCGCGATCCTCGCCGACGACACCGCCGACGCCGCCTACGTCGCCGCCGACCTGATCAGCCAGGCCGAGCACGACCCGCTGGCCGCGTCGGTGCTCGTCACCACCTCCGAGCGCCTCGCCGCCGACGTGGAGGTCGAGCTCGACAAGCAGGTCGCCGCGACCAAGCACGTCGAGCGCATCACCACCTCGCTGGCCGGCCAGCAGTCCGGCATCGTCCTGGTCCGCGACCTCGAGCAGGGCCTCGCCGTCGTCGACGCCTACGCCGCCGAGCACCTCGAGATCCACACCGAGGTCGCCGCCGCGTGGGCCGCCCGCGTGCGCAACGCCGGCGCGATCTTCGTCGGCCCGCACGCCCCGGTCAGCCTGGGCGACTACTGCGCCGGCTCCAACCACGTGCTGCCGACCGCCGGCTGCGCGTGCCACTCCTCGGGTCTCTCGGTGCGCGCGTTCACCAAGTCGGTGCACGTCGTCGAGTACTCCCAGGAGGGGCTCGCCGAGGTCGCCGACCACGTGGTCACCCTCGCCGAGGCCGAGGACCTGCCCGGCCACGGCGCCGCGATCACCGTGCGGGTGTCCCGATGACCGGGGCGGCCTGGCCGCCGCTGCGCGAGGAGCTCCGGGGGATCGAGCCCTACGGCGCCCCCCAGCTGGACGTGCCGGTGCAGCTCAACGTCAACGAGAACCCCTACGGCCCCTCGCCGGCCTGCATCGACGACATCGCCCGCTCCGCCGCCGAGGCTGCGGCGACGCTCAACCGCTACCCGGACCGGGAGTTCGTCGCGTTGCGCCAGGCACTCGCCGACTACCTCTCGCGCGACACGCCCGCCGGTGTCGTCCCCGAGCAGGTGTGGGCCGCCAACGGCTCCAACGAGGTCATGCTGCAGCTGCTGCAGGCCTTCGGCGGCCCCGGCCGCACCGCGGTCAGCTTCGCGCCGACCTACTCGATGTACCCCGAGTACGCCCGCGACACGAACACCCGCTGGGTGGCCGGGCGCCGCGCCGAGGACTTCTCGCTCGACCTCGACGCCGCGCGCGACCTCGTCAAGACCGAGCAGCCGAGCGTCATCTTGCTGCCCAGCCCGAACAACCCGACCGGCACGGCCTTGCCGCCCGACGCCGTCGGTGAGCTCTGCGAGGCCGCCGGTGACGGACTCGTCGTCGTCGACGAGGCCTACGGCGAGTTCCGCCGCTCGGGGGTGCCCAGCGCGCTGGAGCTGCTGCCGTCGTACCGCAACCTCGTGGTGACGCGGACGATGAGCAAGGCGTTCGCCGGTGCCGGCCTGCGGCTCGGCTACCTCGCCGCGGCCCCGGAGATCTGCGACGCGATCCGCGTGGTCCGCCTGCCCTACCACCTCTCGGCCGTCACCCAGGCCGTCGCGCTGGCCGCGCTGCGGCACGCCCCCGAGCTGCTCGGGAAGGTCGACGAGCTGCGCGCCGAGCGCGACCAGCTGGTCGACTGGCTCCGCGCCGAGGGGTACGACGTCGCCGACTCGGACGCGAATTTCGTGTTGTTCGGCCGATTCGCCGACCGCCATGCTGTCTGGCAGGGTCTCCTCGACCGGGGAGTCCTCATCCGGGAGACCGGGCCGGACGGCTGGCTGCGGGTCTCGGTCGGCACCCCCGACGAGATGGCCGCCTTCCGCCAGGCCCTCACCGACGTGAACGGAGAACGAGCATGACCGGTGCCCGCACCGCCCGCATCGAGCGGGCGACCAGCGAGTCCAAGGTGATCGTCGAGGTCGACCTCGACGGCTCGGGCAAGCACGACATCTCCACCGGTGTCGGCTTCTACGACCACATGCTCACCGCGTTCGCCCGCCACGCGCTGCTCGACCTGACCGTGCGCACGGAGGGCGACGTCCACATCGACGCGCACCACACGGTCGAGGACACCGCAATCGCGCTCGGCCAGGCCCTGCGCCAGGCCCTCGGCGACAAGGTCGGCATCCGCCGCTTCGGCGACGCCACCGTGCCGCTCGACGAGGCGCTGGTGCACGCCGTCGTCGACGTGTCCGGCCGTCCGTACTGCGTGCACACCGGCGAGCCGGAGGGCCAGCAGTACGTCCAGCTCGGCGGCTCCGGGGTGTCCTACCTCGGCTCCCTGACCCAGCACGTCTTCGAGTCCATCGCGTTCCACGGCCACTTCGCGCTGCACGTGCGGGTGCTGGCCGGCCGCGAGCCGCACCACATCGTGGAGACGCAGTTCAAGGCGTTCGCGCGGGCCTTCCGTGACGCGGTCGCCCTCGACCCGCGCGAGACCGGAATCCCGTCCACGAAGGGCGCGTTGTAGGCACATGAGCGAACGCAAGCCGTCCGTGGTCGTCCTCGACTACGGCTCCGGCAACCTGCGCTCCGCCGTGCGCGCCGTCGAGCGCGCGGGTGCGGACGTCACCCTGACCGGCGACCTCGACGCCGCCATGGAGGCCGACGGCCTGCTGGTGCCCGGGGTCGGTGCGTTCGAGGCCTGCATGCGCGGCCTGCGCGCGATCCGCGGCGAGCGGATCATCGCGCGGCGCCTGTCCGGGGGCCGTCCGGTCCTCGGCATCTGCGTCGGCATGCAGGTCCTGTTCGAGCGCGGCATCGAGCACGGTGTCGAGACCGACGGCTGCCAGGAGTGGCCCGGCGTCGTCGAGCGCCTGCAGGCGCCGATCGTCCCGCACATGGGCTGGAACACCGTCGACGTCCCGACCGGGACCCGGCTCTTCGCCGGCCTCGAGGACGAGCGCTTCTACTTCGTGCACTCCTACGGCGTGCGCGACTGGACGCTGGTCACCAACGACCGCACGCCCGACAGCCACCAGCCGCTGGTGACCTGGGCGGAGCACGGCGGCGACCGCTTCGTCGCGGCCGTCGAGAACGGACCCCTCTGCGCCACGCAGTTCCACCCGGAGAAGTCCGGGGACGCGGGCGCCCAACTTCTGAGGAACTGGGTGAATTCACTGTGAGCGCCTACCTGGAGCTGCTGCCCGCCGTCGACATCAAGGGCGGCCAGGCCGTCCAGCTGGTGCAGGGCGTGGACGGGTCCGAGAAGCGCTTCGGCGACCCCATCGAGGCCGCCCTGCGCTGGCAGGAGGCCGGCGCGGAGTGGCTGCACCTGGTCGACCTCGACGCCGCCTTCGGCCACGGCAACAACCGCGAGCTGCAGGCCGAGATCGTCGGTCGCCTCGACATCAAGGTCGAGATGAGCGGCGGCATCCGCGACGACGAGTCCCTCGAGGCAGCGATGGCCACCGGCTGCCGCCGGGTCAACATCGGCACCGCCGCGCTCGAGCAGCCGGAGTGGTGCGCGAGGGCGATCGCGACGTACGGCGACCGCGTGGCCGTGGGCCTCGACGTCCGCGGCCGCACGCTGGCCGCGCGCGGCTGGACCCGCGACGGCGGCGACCTCTACGAGACCCTCGCGCGCCTCGACTCCGAGGGCTGCGCGCGCTACGTCGTCACCGACGTCAACAAGGACGGCATGCTCCAGGGGCCGAACCTGCAGCTGCTCCAGGACGTCTGCGCCGCCACCGGCCGGCCGGTCGTCGCCTCCGGCGGCGTCACCACGCTCGACGACATCCGCGCGCTGATGGGCCTGGTCCCGCTCGGCGTCGAGGGCGCCATCGCCGGCACCGCGCTCTACACCGGCCAGTTCACCCTCGAGGACGCGCTCGTCCTCACCAAGGGCGGCCTCTGATGTCGCTGGCCGTCCGGGTGATCCCGTGCCTGGACGTCGACGCCGGCCGCGTGGTCAAGGGCGTCAACTTCCAGGACCTGCGTGACGCCGGGGACCCGGTCGAGCTGGCCAAGCTGTACGACGCCGAGGGCGCCGACGAGCTGACCTTCCTCGACATCTCCGCCTCCCACGAGGGCCGGGCCACGACGATGGAGATCGTCTCCGCGACGGCCGAGCAGGTGTTCATCCCGCTCACCGTCGGCGGGGGAGTCTCCTCGGTCGAGGACGTCGACCGCCTGCTGCGGGCCGGCGCCGACAAGGTGGCGATCAACACCGCCGCGATCCGCCGGCCCGAGCTGATCGCCGAGATCGCCCAGCGCTTCGGCAACCAGGTGCTGGTCCTGTCCGTCGACGCCCGTCGCGTCCCGCCCGGCTCCGAGGTGCGCACCGACTCCGGCTTCGAGGTCACCACCCACGGCGGCCGCCAGTCCGCCGGCMTCGACGCCGTCGAGTGGGCCGTGCGCGCCGCCGAGCTCGGCGCCGGCGAGATCCTGCTCAACGCCATGGACGCCGACGGCACCACCGACGGCTTCGACCTCGAGCTGATCCGCGCGGTCCGCGCCGAGGTCCAGATCCCCGTCATCGCCTCCGGCGGCGCCGGCGCCGTCGAGCACTTCCCGCCGGCCGTCGAGGCAGGCGCCGACGCCGTCCTCGCCGCCACGGTCTTCCACTTCGGCACCCTCAGGATCGCCGACGTGAAGAAGTCGCTCGCCGACGCCGGCCACCCCGTGCGCTGAGCCGCGCGGCCCGGACAGTCAGCCCGGCGGTACGGCGGCCGCACCGTCACCAGCGCCGGACCCGGCCGTCGGCTGCTCGCCCGGGGATTCGTCGGAGGCGACCGCGGGTGGCCGGTCCGGAGCCTGCAGGTCGGGTTCGTCTGACTCGGGAGCACCGCACGCGCTGGCCAGTACGACCAGACCCACGCCGACGAGCCCGAGACGGGTACCGATGAGGTCCACGGCGCCCTTCCTCTCGTCGTCCTCGATTGGACCTCGAGCCTCGCCCGCTTCCGCCGCCCTCGCAACGCCGGTCGCGCCAACCTGTGGACAACGGGCGGGCCCCTGCTCGAGAGGAGAGCTCTGGTGACTGGGGTGCGACGAGCGCCAGCGAGGAGGCTCGCTGTGCTCTCTGCGCGAGCGCGTCGCCTGTCGTGCTCGCGCCGCACGGGCACTCGCTGCGCTCGGCCCGCGGGCGTCGCACGACGCGCCTTCGGCGCGGGCGCCGCGCTGCCGCGCGCGCAGTTGCCTCCGGCAGGTGGCTGGGCCCGTCAGGCGGACTGTGCCCGGCACCGTCCGGTGCACCGTGGCCGGAGGTTTCGAGGCTCGGCGCCGGGGCGCCTCGC
>NZ_VLJQ01000142.1:0-9354 GCF_007829375.1 Nocardioides sp. J9
GGCTGCACCGAGGTGGGGACCGCGCCGCAAACAGTGCGATCCACCTCGTCGCGATCGGCCGACTGCGCTACCACCAGCCAGCCATCGACTACCTCGCACGCCGCACCACCCAAGGCCTGTCGAAGAAAGACACCATCCGAGCCATGAAACGMCTCATCGCCCGCGAACTCTTCGGAGCCCTCAAAGCCGACCTACAAGCCCTTGACGCGATATAGGAACGTCCACCGGGCCGACCTCGACCGGCAGACGACGAAGGGCCGCGACCTCGCGGTCGCGGCCCTCCTGACAGCTGGCGCCTGCCGGTCAGATGGGGCTCTTGCCCAGCGTCGCCGCGGAGAGGTCGGTGATCTCCGACCAGCGCTCGGAGACCTCGCGCAGCGAGGGCGGCTCGGCGAAGGTGACGCCGGCGTTCTGGAACTGCGCGACGCGGTAGGTCTGGCCACCGCCCACGACGAAGACCGAGCCGGACTCGGTGCTCTCCTCGGTGAGCAGGTAGGTGACCACCGGGGCGACGAAGGCCGGCGGGAGCTTGTCGAGGAACTCCTTGGGGGCGATGTCCTCGGTCATCCGGGTCGCGGCCATCGGCGCGATCGCGTTGGCGAGGATGTTGTCGCGGGCGCCCTCGATGGCCAGGGTGTTGAGCAGGCCGACGAGGCCGGCCTTGGCGGCGCCGTAGTTGGCCTGGCCGAAGTTGCCGAAGAGGCCGCTGGTGGAGGTCGCCATCACGATGCGACCGAAGCCCTGCTCCTTGAAGTGCGGCCAGACGGCCTTGCTCATCAGGTAGCCGCCGCGCAGGTGCACGGACTGGACGAGGTCCCACGCCTCGGTGGTCATCTTGGTGAAGGACATGTCGCGCAGGATGCCGGCGTTGTTGACCAGGCCGTGCACGGCGCCGTAGGCGTCGAGGGCGGTCGCCACGATCGAGGCGGCACCTTCCTCGGTGGCCACGCTGTCGTAGTTGGCGACGGCCTCGCCGCCGCCCTCCTTGATCTCCGCGACGACCTGGTCGGCCATCGCGGTGCCGGCACCACTGCCGTCGCGGGACCCACCGAGGTCGTTGACGACGACCTTGGCACCGACACTCGCCAGGAACAGCGCGTACTCACGGCCGAGGCCGCCTCCCGCACCGGTCACCACGACCACACGACCTTCGACGCCGGCCATCTCACACTCCTTGCACCTTGTGGAAAGATTTGAATCTAGATTAAGAATAGGGCATGACCGTGCACCTGGGCGAGCGTCTCGCGCTGATCGAGCTGCCCCTGCCCCTCGAGGGCCTCACCAGCGTCAACTGCTACGTCGTCCGCGGCGACGACGAGACGGTGCTGGTCGACCCGGGCTGGTCCTCCCCCGCGACCGAGCGCGCCCTGCTGGCCGGGCTCGAGGAGCTCGGCCTCACGCCGGGTGACCTGAGCCGCGTGCTCACCACCCACCACCACTGGGACCACTACACGCAGGCCCTGGCCTGGCAGGGCAAGCACGACCTCCCCGTCCACCTCGGCCGCGGCGACGACCACAGCATCCGGGCATGGTTCGACCTCGAGGGCGCCTTCCCGCGACAGGTCGGGCTCCTCCGCGCCGCCGGCGCCCCCGCCCTTGCCGAGGAGATCGCGAACCTGCCGGCCGAGGTCCACGAGCAGGACATGGACTTCGACCTGCCGGCCGCCTGGCTCGACGACGGCGACGTCATCGACTGCGGCGGCGTGAGCATCCGCGCCCTGGCCACGCCGGGACACACCCGCGGCCACGTGTGCTTCGAGGTCCCGGAGTCCGGATTCCTGCTGACCGGCGACCACGTGCTGCCGCGCATCTCGCCGTCGATCGCCTACGAGCGCGAGCCGGACCCACTGTCGCTGCTGAGCTACCTGTCCTCCCTGCGCCTGGTCGCCGAGCGTCCCGAGCTGCGGTTGCTGCCGGCGCACGGCGCCGTGGACACCGAGCCGGGCAGCGCCGCCACCCGCGCCCGGGAGCTGTTGCAGCACCACGCCGAGCGCCTCGAGCTGATCACCGGACTCGTGGCCGACGGCCGCTCCACCGCCCACGACGTGGCGCGCTCGATGCCGTGGACCCGCCGGGGCCGCCAGCTGCACGAGCTCGACCTCGTCCACCGGATGACCGCGGTCCTCGAGGCCGAGGCCCACCTCGTGCTCCTCGAGCACCAGGGCCTGCTGCAGCGCTCGTCGGTCGACGGCGTCGACCACTACGCCGCGGCCTAGGATCCCCGACGATGAGCGAGCAGAAGCAGTACGCCGAGGACCTCGAGCCGGGGACGACGTACGACCTCGGCACCTACGAGGTGACCGCGGAGGAGATCGTCGACTTCGCGACGCAGTGGGACCCCCAGGACTTCCACGTCGACGAGGAGGCTGCGCGCCACGGCGCCTTCGGCGGCCTGATCGGCAGCGGCCTGCACTCGATGGCGATCCTGCAGCGCCTCGCCGTGACCCGGGTCCTGCGCGGTTGGTCGCTGATCGCGGGCCGGTCCGTCTCCGACGTGCAGATGACCAGCCCGCTGCGCCCCGGGATGACCGTGCACGGCGTGCTCGAGGTCGAGGACCGAGGTCGAGGACGTCCAGCACCGCGGACCGGAGCGCTCCCTGGTCCACCAGCGGTTGAGCCTGCGGCACGGGGACACGACCGTGCTCTCGTTCCGCGGCGCGGCCTACGTACGACGACGCCCGGCCGGTCCTGGAGCGGACTGACCGGGCGCCGAGGCTGCGGGCACCTCAGGCGACGACGAGGTCCTGGCGACCGTCGGCCTCGAGGGCGGCGATGTACTTCGGGAACAACTTCTTGCCGAGCGGGGCCAGCTTGAGCAGGCTCGCGACGTTGCCGTCGACCTTGATCTTGCCGCGCGCCATGGCGAGCGGCAGGTTGACCTTGCCCTGCCAGTAGGCGCTGCCCACGTCGGCGGTCATCCGCATGGTGGCCGCGGGCGTGGCCATGCCGGCACCCTCGCCGATCTCCTGCTTGCCCATGTCGATGACCAGGTCGGTGTCCGGCTCGGTGAACTCGAACTTCACCACGATCCCGGTCGCCGCCATCTTGGGGCCGATCTCCGGGTCGTCGAACCCAGCCTGGAACACGCCACCGATGTAGCGACGGACCTCGTCCGCGTCCTTGAACGCCATGAGGGGACTCCTCTCATTCATCCACTCCGGAGCCACCCGACGTGCGCTCCGTCACATGAGGTACCGTAACATAAGTTATGTTACGGCGGTAGACCCCGACGGGCCGTCACTGGTGCCGCGGTCGCCCACCTACGATGTGACGCGACCAGAGGAGCACACATGTCCGAACGCCAGGTACGTCGCAACGAGACGCTGCGCGACGCGTGGTTCGAGGCCGCCAACGAGATCCTCGCGACCGAGGGCTACGGCGCCCTCAAGCTCGCCCCGCTGTGCAGGAAGCTCGGCGTCACGACCGGGTCCTTCTACCACTCCTTCGACAACTGGCAGGACTTCACCGACTCCCTGCTCGACGCCTGGCTGACGGAGCGGACCGAGCGGCTCGCCGAAATCGCACGACAGAACCCGGACCCCGTCCAGCGCCTGCAGCTGCTGATCTCCAACGTGGTCGACTTCAACCACCGCGCCGAGGCCGCCATCCGGGTCTGGGCCGGTGTCGACGAACGGGTCGCGGTCATCCAGCGCAAGGTCGACCGGGGCCGCCACCAGGCGGCGTCGGAGGCGCTCGCCGAGCTCGTCGGCCCCGAGCGGGCACCGGCCTTCGCGACGTGGGGCCTCGGCACCGTGGTCGGCTTCGAGATGCTCTCGGAGGACCACCCGGCCGAGGAGCTCCAGTGGGCCCTCGAGCAGGTCCTCGCCCAGGTCCAGGCCACCGCGAAGCAGCACCGGAGGAAGACGGCCGAGAAGTAGCCGCCCGCCGGCAGGGAACGACGAGACGGCCGGGGCCGGATCCGTGAGGATCCGACCCCGGCCGCTGTCGTTGTCGGACGGTGCCGGTCGCTGCCGGCGCCCGGCTCAGAAGAGCTTGCGCATCAACGCCCGCGCCGCCGGCCCGTAGGGCGGGTAGACGATCGACGGGTCGGGGCGGAAGCCCTTCACCGCGACCGACTTGCGGTGGC
This sequence comes from Nocardioides sp. J9, assembly GCF_007829375.1. Taxonomy (NCBI): domain Bacteria; kingdom Bacillati; phylum Actinomycetota; class Actinomycetes; order Propionibacteriales; family Nocardioidaceae; genus Nocardioides; species Nocardioides sp. J9. The sequence goes on from NZ_VLJQ01000142.1 coordinate 4,088, forward strand.
TGAGCGCCTGGAAGCCCCACTCGCCGTGGTAGGCACCCATGCCGCTGGCACCGACACCACCGAAGGGCAGGCTCGGCATCAGGTAGTGGATGGCGCAGTGGTTGACCACGGCACCGCCGGCCGGGATCTGCTCGACGAGCCGGTCGGCCGTCGCCTTGTCCTGGCTGAACACGTAGAGGCCGAGCGGCTTCGGGCGCGAGTTCACGAAGTCGACGACCGCCTCCAGCGAGGAGTACGAGCGCACCGGCAGGATCGGGCCGAAGATCTCCTCGGTCATCACCGGCTCGTCGACGTCGGGGTCCACCACGATCGTCGGCTCGATGGTCAGTGCCTTCGCGTCGGTGGCCCCGCCGGCCACGATCGTGCCCCGGGTGACCTCCAGGTAGCCCGCGAGCCGCTCGAACTGGCGCTGGTTGACGATCCGCTTCGGGCCCTCCGTGGCCGTGAGCTGCGTGATCGCCCCCCGGATCTTCGCCACCAGCTGCTCCTTGACCGACTCGTGCACGAGCACGTAGTCGGGCGCGATGCAGGTCTGGCCGGAGTTCATCAGCTTCACCCACGCGATGCGTCGGGCGACGACGTCGAGGTCGGCGTCGGGGGTGACGATCACGGGGCTCTTGCCGCCGAGCTCGAGGATCACGGGGGTGAGCGTGTTGGCCGCGCCGGCCATGATCTTGCGCCCGATCTCCGTGCCGCCGGTGAAGAACGCGTGGTCGAAGCCGAGCGACAGCAGCTCCTGGGTGACCATGCCGTCGCCCTCGACGACCGCGAACGCGTCCTTGTCCAGGTAGTCGGGCAGCGCCTCGGCCATCAGCCGCGACGTCGCCGGCGCCACCTCGGACGGCTTGAGGACCACGCAGTTGCCCGCCGCGAACGCAGCGACCAACGGGCCCAGGGACAGGTTCACCGGGTAGTTCCACGGCCCGATCACGAGCGCGACGCCGAGCGGCTCGTACTGGATCCGCGCACTGCCGGGCAGCTGGGTCAGCGGCACCCGACGGCGCTGCGGCCGCATCCAGCGCCGCAGGTGCTTGATCGCGTACTCCGCCTCGCCCTTGGGCGGGGCGATGTCGCCGAACCACGCCTCGAACTCGCTGCGGCCGAGGTCGGCCGCGAGCGCCTCGGCGATGTCGGACTCGCGCTCGGCGACGAAGCGGACGATGCCCTCCAGCTGCGCCTTGCGCCACTCGTAGGAGCGGGTCCGGCCACTGCGGAAGGTGGTCCGGAGCCGGGCGAGCAGGTCGCCGAGCTCGCCGGTCTGGTCCTTCACCTCAGGGGTGGCAGTCATGGGAGGTCTCCGATCGATCAGCGCAGGGTGTAGGGCATCCGCTTGACGGCACGCACGAAGTTGCCGACCAGGTACTCCGGCTCGCCGACCTCGAGGTTGGGGGCACGGAAGAGCAGCTCCTTGAAGATGGCCCGCAGCTGCTTCTTGGCGACGAAGTTGCCGAGGCAGTAGTGCGGACCACCGCCACCGAAGCCGACGTGCGGGTTCTTCTCACGGGTGATGTCGAAGACGTCCGCGTCGGCCCAGACCTTCTCGTCACGGTTGCCGGAGGAGTAGATCATGGCGACCCAGTCACCCTCGCGGAGATGCTGGCCGCCGAGCTCGGTGTCCCGCGTGACGGTACGGCGGAACGTCATCACCGGCGAGACCCACCGGACGAACTCCTCGACGGCCGTGACGATGTGCTTGTCGTAGTCCTCGAGCAACAGCGCCTTCTGGTCCGGGAACTGCTGGAGCGCCCGGGTGGCCAGGGTGATCGAGTTGCGCGTGGTGTCGTTGCCGGCGACCGAGAGCAGCACGAAGAACGAGCCGATCTCCTCGTCGGTGAGCTTGCGGCCGTCGACCTCGGCGTTGACCAGGTTGGTCATCAGGTCCTCGCGCGGGTCGGCGCGGCGCTCCTCGGCCAGCTCCATGCCCATCATCAGCAGGCCGACGAGGGACTCGGCGAGCAGCTCGCCCGGCTCCCGGCCGGCGGCGACGTCCTCGTCGTTCCACGACACCATGCCGTCGGCGTGGTGGGCGGCCTGGTCGCGGCGCTCCGGGTCCTCCAGGCCCATCATCTCGTAGATGGTCCACATGGGCATCTGCTTGGAGACGGTCTCGACGAAGTCACCCTCGGGGCTGGCGAGGAGGTTGTCGACGATGCGACGCGCCTGGTCGTCGATCTGGTCGTTCATCTTCGCGACCTGCTTCGGCGTGAACGCCGCGGAGACGAGCTTGCGGATGACGCCGTGCTTGGGCGCGTCCATGCCGAGGAAGCTGCCGGCGGCCTCGAGGAAGTCCTGCGGCACCTCCTCCATCTGGAAGCCCTGGCCCGAGCAGAAGATGTCGGGGTTCTTGCTGACCTCGCCGATCAGCTCGTGGGAGGTGACCGCCCAGACGCCGTCGTTCTCCGGCAGCATCAGGCCGCCCGCGATCGGCGGGTGGTAGGTGATGCCACCGTCGGCGCGCAGCTTCTTGAAGGTCTCCTCGCGCTCCTCGGCCGTGAGCGCCCAGAAGGCGATCTCGGAGATGTCCTCGGCGTGGTAGGCGCGGCCGGAGGCGTCGGTGGCGGCGGTGGTGGGTTCGGTGACGGTCATGATCAGACTCCGGTGGGGACGTAGAGCTTCTCGAGCTCGCGCTTGAGCAGCTTGCCGGTGGGGAGCCGAGGGATCTCGGCGATGAAGTCGACGCTGCGGGGCGCCTTGAAGTGCGCGATGCGCTCGCGGGTGTAGTCGATGAGCTCCTGGGCGAGCTCGGGCGTGCCCTCGACGCCGTCCTTGAGCTGGACGACGGCCTTGACCTGCTGGCCCATCTCCGCGTCGGGAACGCCGATGACGGCCACGTCGAAGATGGCCGGGTGCAGGGTGAGCACGGCCTCGACCTCGGCCGGGTAGATGTTCACGCCGCCCGAGATGATGGTGAACGACTTGCGGTCGGTGAGGTAGAGGTAGCCGTCCTCGTCGACGTAGCCGAGGTCGCCGACAGCGGTCCAGGACTCGTGCTGCGGGTGGGTCGCCTCGGCCGTCTTCGCCGGGTCGTTGTGGTACTCGAACGGACGGGTCTCGCGCTCGAAGTAGACCGTGCCGACCTCCCCCGCGGGCAGCTCGTTGCCCTCGTCGTCGCAGATGTGCAGCACACCGATCATCGCCTTGCCCACCGTGCCGCGCTTGGCGAGCCACTCGGGCGAGGAGACGAAGGTGATGCCGTTCTGCTCGGTCGAGCCGTAGTACTCGAAGACCACCGGTCCCCACCAGTCGATCATCGCCTGCTTGACGTCGGGCGGGCAGGGAGCGGCCGCGTGCACGGCGAGGCGCATCGTGTCGTGCTTGTACTTCGCCCGGACCTCCTCGGGGAGCTGCAGCATCCGCACGAACATGGTGGGCACGAACTGGGCACAGGTGACGCCGTACTTCTCGATCGCGGCGAGCGCGCCCTCGGCGTCGAACTTCTCCATCATCACGACGGTGCCACCGAGGGCCTGGACCGCGCCGCTCCACTTGAGCGGGGCAGCGTGGTAGACCGGCGCCGGCTGCAGGTAGACGTCCTGGGGGCCGACCTTGAAGGGGCCACCGAGCAGGCCGGTGATCGGGTCGCCCGGCTGGTCGACCTGGATCGGGAGCATCGCCTGCTTGACGCCCTTGGGGCGGCCGGTGGTGCCGGAGGAGTACATCATGTCCGAGCCGCGGGGCTGGTCGATGAGCCGCTCACCCGCGTTGGCCAGCAGGTCGGCGTACGACGCGTAGCCGTCGACGTCGCCCCCGAAGACGAAGGCGTGCTCGACCTGCGGCGAGAGCTCGCGCACCTCGGCGACCGTGGGGACGGCCGACGAGGCGATCAGCGCCTTCGCGCCGCTGTCGTTGACGATGTAGGCGATCTCCTCGGCGGTCAGGTAGCGGTTGACCGGGGTGATGTAGAGGCCCGAACGCATGCACGCCCAGTAGATCTCGAAGCACTCGGCGGCGTTGTCGGTCAGCATCGCGACGACGTCGCCCTTGACCAGGCCGAGCGCGTTGAGGGCGCTGGCGAGGCGGGCCGAGTTGTCGTCCAGCTGGCCGTAGGTGATGGTCCGGCCCGATCCGACCATCACCACCGCGAGGTGGTCGGGGTTGGTCGCGGCGTGAGCTCCTGGGTACATCGGGGCACCTTCCGGTTTCTAAGCGAGATGAGAAATCCAGCCCTGTGGGGGGCGTCACAAAACACCGTAACCTGAGTTATGCTGCCCGTCCAGCGTTCGGCTTGTCACATCGCAAGATTTCTGATTCTCTTTTAAAAAACCCTTGGAGGGGACATGAGTGCATCGACCGGGAACCGCACCCTGAGCGGCAAGCGCATCGCCATCACCGGCGCCGGACGTGGCATCGGCCGCGCCACCGCGCTCGAGCTGCACCGCCGCGGCGCGCAGGTCGCCATCGGCGACATCGACGTCGACGCGGCGAAGGACGCCGCGACCGCGATCGGCCAGGACGTCACCGCGCACCACATCGACGTCACCGACAGCGAGTCGTTCGCGAGCTTCCTCGCCGACGCGCGCCAGGCCATGGGTGGCCTGGACGTGCTGATCAACAACGCCGGCGTGATGCCCATCGGCCACTTCCTCGACCAGCCCGAGTCCGTCGTACGCCGCGCCATGGAGATCAACCTCCTCGGCCCCACCCTCGGCATGCGTGCCGCGCTGCCCGGCATGCTCGAGCAGGGGCACGGCCACATCGTCAATGTCGCCTCGAGCGCCGGGAAGGCCGCCGTCCCCGGGGGCCTCAACTACTGCGCGCAGAAGGCCGGCATCATCCACCTGACCGAGGGCGCCCGGGTCGAGTTCGGCTCGCGGGGCATCGACTTCACCTGCGTGATGCCGTCGTTCACCAACACCGACCTGATCGCCGGCACCAAGGGCACCCGCTTCATCAAGAACGTCGAGCCCGAGGACGTCGCCACCGGCATCGCCGAGGCGATCGAGAAGAAGCGCAAGGACGTCTTCGTGCCGAAGTCGCTGCGCCCGATCGTCACGATCCAGCCGCTGATGGGCCGCCGCCTGCGCGACGCCATGTATCGCACGCTCGGCGCCTACGACACCTTCCTGGACATCGACCAGAAGGGCCGTGCTGCCTACGACGACCGGATCGCCAAGAGCTGATCGGTGCCTGACCTTCCCTACGAGACGGCCGTCCGGGCACTGCAGGACGAGGCGCGCCCGGACGCCGTCCGTCGTCAGCACGAGCGCGGCAAGCAGACCGCGCGCGAGCGCATCGCCTACCTCGTCGACGACGACAGCTTCCGCGAG
>NZ_VLJQ01000142.1:9373-13042 GCF_007829375.1 Nocardioides sp. J9
CCGCCCGCATCGACGACCGACCGGTGGTCGTCGCGGCGACCGACTACACCGTCGCCGGCGGAAGCAACGGGTTGATCGGCAACGAGAAGCACCGCCGCGCCTGCGAGATCGCCGCAACCCGCGGCATCCCGCTGGTGCTGCTGCTCGACGGCGGTGGCCACCGGATCCACGAGGGCCTCGACGCCCGTGACTTCGCCGGTGGCTTCGACATCCAGGAGATGCAGACCCGGCTCAGCGGCTGGGTGCCGATGGTGGCGGCCATCCTCGGCCCCGGCTACGGGCAGCCCACGATCGCCGCCTCCCTGTGCGACTACGTCGTCGCGGTGCGCGGCATCGCCACGGCCGGCATGGCACCGCCCGCGCTCGTGCGTGCCGCCACCGGCGAGTCCACCGACGCCGAGGCGGTCAACGGACCGGACGCCCAGGCGACGTACGGGACCATCGACATGGCCGTCGACACCGAGGACGAGGCGCTCGACGCGATCCGCTGGTACCTCGACCTGCTGCCCTCCAACGCGGAGGCGGAGCTCCCCCTCGAGGTCACCGCGCTCCCCCGCGCCGACGCTGCCGCCGCGATCGACGACGCCGTGCCGGCCAACCTGCGCCAAGGCTATGACATGGCCGAGGTGATCGCCGGGATCGTCGACGAGGACAGCGAGGTCGAGCTCAAGGCCGGCTTCGCACCCAACCTGATCACCATGCTGGCGCGCATCGAAGGCCGCACCATCGGGATCATCGCCAACCAGCCGATGCACCGGGCCGGGATGCTCGACGCCGCCGGCGCAGACAAGGCCGCCCACATGGTCTCGCTGTGCAACGCGTTCGGAATCCCCGTGCTCGTGCTGATCGACCTGCCCGGCCTCGCGGTCGGCGAGGAGGCCGAGCGCTCCGGCCTCGCCCGCTCCAGCGCCCGCCTGTCGATCGAGCTCGGCGCAGCCACGGTGCCGACCTTCACCGTCGTCGCCCGGAAGGGGTACGGCGGCGGCTACGTGATCATGTCCGGCGGTCGCACCTTCCACCCCGAGCTCGTTGCCGCCTGGCCGCACGCGGAGACGGCCGTGATGGCCGTGGAGACGGCGATCGAGCTGGTCTTCCGGCGCGATGTCGACGCCGCTCCCGACCCGGACGCCCGACGGGCAGCCCTCGCGGCGGGCTTCCGTGGTCAGATCGACGCGCTCCGCGGTGCAGAGGGCTTCGGTTACGACGCGATCATCCGCCCCAGCGAGACCCGCGCCTGGCTGGCCGAGCTGCTCCCGGTCCTGCCCCGGCACAGTTCGATGCAGTCGCTGACACCTCGCCGCCACCCGGTCGCGCCACTCTGAGGCCCGTCTGCCTCGCTGTCCGGCGCCCTTGAGGTTCCCGGTGACCGGGCGCACACTGGACGGTGGGGGTCCCTCGGGGAAGGACGCGAACCATGACCGATGAAGAGATCGGCACCGGCGTCGACACCCTCGCCGACACCGTCGCCGAGACCCACGACGTGCTCAGCAAGCGGCTCGCCGAAGCAGGAGCGTGCCGCCCCACCCGGGACCGGCCACGCGACCGCGTGCGCGCGACCGACCCGTTCCTGGCGAGCACCAGCCGCCACGTCGCGGCGGTCAACGCCGTGCTGGGCCCGGCCGCCCGCCGTCACCTCCCGGACGGCCGGCAGCGCGCGCACGAGCTCGTCCACCAGAGCCGGCGACTGGAGGCCGCCCTCTTCCAGACCAAGTCGAAGCTCTACGGCTCGACTTTCGCCGTACGCCGCCCGTGGGCGTCGGTGTGGGACGAGGTGACCGCGGAGTTCGACGCGTGGTGGCGCCTCGAACGGGCGCTGGTCGACGACATCGCCGCGGCCGCGCCGGCCGACGAGCGCGAGCGGCTCGCCGAGCGGCTCTTCCACGCCGAGCAGCACGTGCCCACCCGGCCGCACCCCTACCTCCCCCACCAGGGGGTGCCGGGCCGGGTGGCACGCCAGGTCGCGATGCGCGTCGACCGGTTCTGGGACACCGCCGAGGGCCGGATGGTCCCCGAGCCGGTGCACCCGCACCGCTCGCGCGAGGGCCGGCTGACGCAGTACCTGCTGGCCGACCCGCACGTCGACCCACCGGCACCGGACGAGGGATGACCGGATCCGGGGCGTGAGCAGCGACACGGGTCGATGGTGACCACGACCACTGCGCCACCGCCCGGGTGCGTGGCGCAATGGAACGTCAGCCCTCCCCGGTCCCGGGGAGGCCGCCCACGCGCGCCGAGGCCCGCGACGACGTGGTGCGACACCGATCGACGATGAGGTAGTCGCGGGCACGGGAGAGCCAGCAGTACGCCGGCCGCAGGGGTTTCGCCCCGTGCGACGGCTCGGGGCGAAGGAATCGTTCCGGGGCACCAGCAGCCCCAGCCCGACAGGTCCCCTCTCGCAGGCGTCGCTGCGGAGAACCTCCGGATGTCCACCACCTTCGTGCGCGCTGCCGCGCGCCTGCTCGTCGTGCCCGTCGCCACCTCGGTCTTCCTGGCCGCGCCCGCCCCGGCGAGCCACGCCGTCGACCGGGCGGTCGCGACGACCACCCTCACCGCGGGCAACCCGACGGCCGCCCGGGTCCAGCGCAAGGTCACGCGCGTCGCCCTCGGCGAGCGCGCGGTCGCCAAGGCGCGCAGCCGCGCCGGCAGCCCCYACCGCTACGGCGCCAACGGCCCGCGCGCCTTCGACTGCTCCGGCCTGACCCAGTGGGTCTACAAGAAGCTCGGCAAGCGCCTGCCCCGCACGTCGGGCGCCCAGGCCGGCGCCGTGCGCCGGGTCGGCAAGCCGCGCCGCGGCGACCTCGTGTTCTTCCACAGCGGCGGCCGCGTCTACCACGTCGGCATCTACGCCGGGAAGCGCAAGGTCTGGCACGCCTCGCGACCGGGCCACCCGGTCGCGAAGGAGCGGATCTGGACGCGCTCGGTCTTCTACGGCCGGGTCCGCTGAGGCCCGGCGGGCGTCGTACCCCTTCCGGCGTGCGGGATCATCGGGGCGTGGTCATCTACGTCGACGACATGCAGCTCGCCGCCCGGGTCGGCCCCGTCGACGGCGTCTGGTCCCACCTGCTCTCCGACCTGCCGGGAGCGGCGGGCCGCGCCGAGCTGGTCGCCTTCGCCGAGCGCCTGGGCATCGACCCGCGCTGGATCCAGAACGAGGGCACCCCGACCGAGCACTTCGACGTCACCGAGCCCACCCGCCAGCGCGCCCTCGCCCTCGGGGCCACCCCCGTGCGCTACGGCCGCGAGGTCGCCCGCATCACCATGGCCAAACGCGCCACGTCCCCCGACCCCACCTGACCCCGACGAGGTGCGGGTTGTGGCGGGGCGAAGTGCGGGCTGTGGCGGGGCGAAGTGCGGGCTGTGGCGGGGCGAAGTGCGGGGTGTGGCTACGCGAAGTGCGGGCTGTGGCGGGGCGTCGTCACCACGACGCACATCTCACACCGCCACAAGACGCATCTCGCGCAGCCACAAGACGCACCTCGCGCCACCACAAGACGCACCTCGCACCACCACAAGACGCATCTCGCGCAGCCACAAGACGCACCTCGCGCCACCACGAGGCGCACTTCGTCGGGGCGGGGTCAGCGGCCGGTGTACTCGGGAGGGCGGCGCTCGACGAAGGAGGCCATCGCCTCGTCGAGGTCGTTGCTGAGCAGGAAGGCGGCGTTCCAG
>NZ_VLJQ01000003.1:0-12523 GCF_007829375.1 Nocardioides sp. J9
TCCGCCGCTGGCTGAGGTGCGAGGCGCCCCAGCGCCGAGCCTCGAAACCCCTGGCCCCGGTCCACCGGCCCCAACCACGCAGAGCCCGCCTCGCAGGCCCGGRGGTTTCGAGGCTCCTCGCTGGCGCTCGTCGCACCTCAACCACCGGGAGCCAGGCGGGGCGAACCTCGAGTCTTGCCGCCACGCGGACCCGACCACCCACGGCCCAGCCATCCGCCGCTGGTTGRGGTGCGRGGCGCCCCGGCGCCGAGCCTCGAAACCAGTGGCCCTGCGCACCGGACTGTGCCCACCACGGCCCACCTCGCAGACCCAGGCGAAGCGAACCCACGGCTTGCCGCCAGACGGACCCCACCCACCGGAGGAAACCCCTCACCCCCGCGCGATCGCGAGCGCCCGGTCCCGGTCGAGGAAGAAGAACTGCGCCGGCTTCTCGCTGATGCTCGTCCTGAGCTCGACGAGCGGGCCGCGCTCGGCACCCAGGCGCTCCAGCAGGGCGACGGACGAGGCGTTGCGGGCGTCGGGCTCGAAGACGAGACGGGTGCAGCCGGGGAGGTGGGCGACGAGGTCGAGGCCGGCGGCGATGACCTCGCCGGTACGGCCGGCGCGGTGCTCGTCGTCGGCGAGGAAGAGGTGGACGCCGACGTCGCCGGGGCGACGGTCGTAGAAGGCGCCGATCTCGTCGACCGCGGGGTCGTAGGTCTGCAGGACGCCGACGGGGGTGTCGTCGAGGACGAGGAGGTACGCCGCGAGGTGCTCCTGCTCCGCGATGTAGCCGTAGACCTCGGCCACCTCGTCCCGGTCCATCCCCTGCATGCCCCAGAACGACGCGCGGTCGGCGGTCACCCACGAGGTGAGCAGGTCGGCGTCGGTGGCCGGGTCGACCGGGCGGATGGTGACGGTCATCGGTCCTCCAGGGGGATCGTGCGGCCGGCGGCCCAGGCCGCCTGCTGGTCGTGGTGGTGCGGGGAGGCGGGGTCGCCGGAGGCGCCGAGCGGGACCACCCAGCGAGAGTCGCCGGCGAGGTCCCAGACCCAGCGGGCGACCGGGCCGTGCACGCAGGCGCCGGTGCCGCCGAGGGCGCGGGTCGCCAGCACGCAGTCGTCGTCGCCCGCGACCGCCGGCCAGGGTGGTGCGTGGCCGTCGGGGGCGGGAAGGCCGAGCTGCTGCTCCGGCGTCAGCGGTACGACGACGTGCGCGTCACCCCACGGCGCGGGGTCCGGCTGGACCGCGACCTCCTCCAGCGCGGCGGCGAGCGCCTGCAGCGGGTCGACGCCGAACGGCTTCTCCGCAGCCAGCAACGCCGGCAGCGCGATCCGCAGCCGGCCGCGCAGGTCGAACCACGGTGCGTAGAGCTCGCCGAAGGGCGACGAGTCGACGCCGGCCAGCGCCGGCGCGGTCGCGAACGCCTCCACCACACCGGCCCGCACGGAGGCGAAGAGGGCGGCCTCCACGCTGTCCGTCGCCATCCGCCGGTCCCAGGCGAGCAACCGGTCGCGCAGCGCCGTGGCGGCGGGCGACAGGTCGGCCAGGCGGGCCGCGAGGGACAGCAGTGCCTCGCCCGCGACCTGCCGGTCGTCGGCCAGCGCAGCACCCAGCGCTTCCGGCGTCAGCGGAGCGGACGCCGCCAGGTCCGCGACCACCTCTGCCAGTCGGTGGGCGCGGTGCGGGGCGGCGAAGTCGTCGCCGATCCGGGAGAACCCGGCCGTGGCGCGGTCGTTGGCGCTCACCAGCAGCGGGCCGGTCCGGCGCGGCTGGTCCTCGACCCACCCGGTCCAGCCACCGTCGGCGCGCAGCGGCACCCTGCCCACGACGCGGTGCTCGACGTGGCCCGAGGTGTCCGCGACCAGCAGGTTGTCGACCGGGCTCACCCAGCGGTCGAAGGCGGTGGTCACGTCCGCAGCACTCCTCGACCGCAGCAGGGGCAGCAGGGCGTCGAACCCGAGGTCGTCTAGCACGCCGGCCGGTGTGCGCAGGCTGAACGTGTCCGGCTGGCCGGGCCCGCCGGTGACGACCGGGCCGCGCGAGGTCACCAGCACCTCGACCGGCTGGGCGTCCCAGGTGTCGTCTCCGGTGCGCACGCGCACCAGCTCGACCCGTCGCACCACCGGCTCCCAGCCCCCGCGTCCGCGCGCGACGACGGCACCGCGGTGCCGCTGGAGCTCCTCGGCACAGATGTCCTCGTCGTCGGCGACGGCGTTCGTGACGCCCCACGCGACGTCGCCGGCGTGGCCGAAGTGCTGCACGCCCGGGACGCCGACGAAGGTCAGTCCGGCGACGTCGAACGCGTCGTCGGGGTCGGTGCAGGTGAGCCGCACCTGGGCGTAGCAACCGGGAGCCTCGATGACCCGGTGCGGGTCGCCGGCGACGATCGGCAGGCCGGATGCGGTCAGTGCGCCGTCGGCGGCGACCGCGTTGCTGCCACCGGGCAGGCCCTCGGTGCGCAGCAGCTCGAGCGCCTCCGCGGCACGGTCGCCGAGGACGCTCGCCACGTGGTGCTGCCAGAGCTTGCTCGGGAAGCGGGAGAAGAGCAGGTGCTGCACGGCGAAGACACCGAGCGGCGTCCACGGGCGCCACGGTCGGTCGAGGACGTCGTTCGCACCATCGACGTACGCGTCCACGAACGCCCGGCTGGCCGGCTCGAGCGCGTCGTACGCGCGGCGGGCGAGGTCGACGAGCTGGACCCGGCGAGCCAGCAGGTCCCACTCCAGCGCCGTGGCCCCGAAGACCTCGGCGCAGGTCCCCTCGGACCGCCGGCGCTCGACCTCGAGCTGCCAGGCCCGGTCCTGCGCCGTCGCCCGGCCCTGCTCGTGGGCGACCTCGAGCACCGAGCCTCCGGTGACGTGCGGGATCCCCCACGCGTCGCGGGTGATCACGGTGCCACGGGGTTGGCCAGCGTCCCGGCGAAGATCAGCGACTCCGCCTGGTCGGCGAGGTCCACCATCTGCAGCGTGTTGCGCAGCTGCAGCCGGTTGAGGCAGCTGTGCCGGAACCGCGGGCGCAGCAGGTCGTAGCGCGCCGCCGCCTCCGCGAGCTCGCGGTGGTCGGCGGCGTGCTCCTCGATGGTGGCCCGGGCGATCGCCCAGAACTCGTCCTCGGGCAGCACCCCGTCCTCGTCGAGGACCGCCGCCACGTGGCGCAGCACGCCGTCGAAGACGTCGGTGTGCACCGCGAGCGCCTTGACGTCGTCGGGGAAGTCGCCGCGGACCCGCTCCACCTCGGGCGGCAGCGGCAGGTCGCCCATCACCGCGACCTCCTCGCCGATGTCCTTCATGAACGCACCGACCGGGACGTGGTCGCGCAGCCGCAGCAGCAGGTTCTCCCCGTGCGGCATGAACGCGAGGTCGTAGGCGAGGAGGCAGTGCACGAGCGGGCGCAGGTAGGCCCGCAGGTACGACCGCACCCACGACTGCGCGTCGACCGGGGAGGCCTTGATCCACGCGGTCACCAGCGCGTCACCGTGGGCGTCGCGGTGCAGCAGCGCGGCCATCGTCGTGAGCCGCTCGCCCGCCGGCGTGCGCGGGACGGGGCTCTCGCGCCACAGCGCCGCGATCATCTTCCGGTACGGCGACGGCTCGGCCAGCCGGTGGAAGGCATCGCCCGTGTAGCCGATCGCCGCCAGCTCGCGCAGCACCTCGAAGCCGCAGTCCTGCAGCTCGGCGTCGCCGTGCACGACGGAGGCGACCCAGTCGTTGATCGCCGGCGTCGCCTCCATGTAGCGCGGCGACAGGCCACGCACGAAGCCCATGTTCTGGATCGCGAGCGCGGTCTTCACGTAGTGCCGCTCGGGGCGGCTGGCGTTGAAGAACGTGCGGATCGACTGCTGCGCCCGGTGGTCGTCGTCGCCCTCGCCGAGGTGCACGAGGTCGCGGCGCGCGACGTCGGGGGCGAAGGTGATGGCCAGCTTGTTGCGCCACTGCCACGGGTGCACGGGCAGGAGGAGGTAGTCGTCCGGCGCGAGGCCGAGGTCGCGCAGCCGCCGCCGGAAGCGCTCGCGCGCGGGCGGGGAGAGCTCGCCGTCGTACAGCCCCTGCTCGGTCTGCCCCGACCCCAGCGACAGGCGGGCGAGCGAGCGCCGGGCAGCGACCCAGTGCAGGCGCACGGCCGCACCGGTCTCGGGCGCGTAGGCCGTGTAGTCGTCGAGGCCGAAGCCGATGCGCCCGTTGTTGGCGACGAACGCCGGGTGGCCCTCGGTCATCGCGGACTCGATCTCCTGGTAGCCCGCGTCCACCAGCTCTGCGACCGGGACCGCCCGGTGGCGCAGCTTCCACGCGGTCGAGGCGAGGGTGGAGGCGACCTCCTCGAGGTAGGTCGGCAGCAGCGCGTCCGGGATGCCGAGGTCGGGCGCCAGCTCGGCGACGAGGTCCTGCGCGTCCGGGTCGACCACGACGCCGTCCACCCGTCGCTCGATCGACGCGGGGTCGACGACCCAGTGCTCGAGCTTCTTCACCCGCGCCGTGAAGGTGTACGACGACCGGTCGGTCGCGACCCGCCACCGATCCCCCACAGTGCCGTCGGCGGCCGGCACCCGCACCGGCGCGATCATCCGCTCGTGGCTGAACTCGGCGAGCGCCTTGGCGACCAGGTGGCGCTGCGCCCGGCCCATCAGCTCGGGCGTCAGGTGGTCCGCGGACGGTGGTCCCTGACGAAAAGCACCGTCCTGCGGCGTGTCCCGGTGCTTTTCGTCAGGGACTACCGCAGCGGGCTGTGGAGGAGGCGGGACCGGGTTGACGGAGAGGTCGGGAGCACTCCAGTCCGCGCGGGGGCAGACGGAGAGCATGGCGGTCTTGCCGGGCAGGGCGACCTCGCGCAGCTCGGTGAAGCCGGCGGCGAGGTTCTTGGCGCGGATCGGCTGGTTGCGGACGTCGGGCTCGACGACCACGCGGCGCACGGCGGGGTCGGCGAAGCAGAAGGACATCACGGCGTCGAAGACCGCGGTGGTGAGTCCGGGGACCGGACTGCCCTCGGGCGGCGCGACGAGCACGTGCATGCCCAGGTCGCCGTCCTCGAGCTCGGGCAGGTCGGCCATGCCGGGGGCGTGGCGCGGGTCGTAGGTCTCGGCCAGGAACACCGGCCGGCCGTCGACCCGGCCCAGGAACGCGTGGTGGTGCGGGTTCGCGGCGATGGCGGCGTACTCCGCACGCACCTCGTCCAGCGACGCGTCCTGCATCATCCAGAAGGCCGAGCGCGGGTGGGTGACCCACGCGTGCAGCAGCGCGGCGTCACGATCGACATCGAGCGGCTCGATGGTGGTCCGGGCGAGCAGGGAGCGGCTCATCGGGCGGCCTCCGTCCTCAGGTGGTCGGGCACCCCGAAGGTCTGCACGGCGATCCGCTTCTCGACGGGGTAGGCCTCGCGGCCCAGCATCGACGCGAGGATCACGGAGTTGCGGAAGGGCCCCATGCCGAGGTCCGGCGCGAGCAGCGAGTGGGTGTGCTCCTCGGCGTTCTGCACGAAGATCTCGCCGCCGGCCACGTCGACCGAGTAGTCCTCGGCGACGTCGTACCGTCCGCGCGCGTCGCGCCGGACCCGGTCCTCGACGCCCTGCAGGAACGCCGGCTCGGTCGGGCCGTAGCCGGTGGCGAGCACCAGACCCCCGGTGCAGAGGGCGAATTCCTCGCCGGTCTCGGCGTGCAGGAGGTCCAGCACGACCCCGCCCTCGTCTGGCAGCACCCGGGCGCCCCGCACCTCGGTGTGGGTGAGCAGCGTCGTGCGCGGACCGTCACCGGTCACCCGCTGCTGGTAGTGCAGGTCGGAGATGGCGTCGACCAGGTCGCCACTGATCCCCTTGAAGAGGTGGCGCTGCTCGCGAGCCAGCCGGTCGCGGACCTCCATCGGCAGCGCGCGGTGGTAGGCGCCGTACTCGGGCGAGGTCATCTCGAGGGTGAGCTTGGTGTACTCCATCGGGAAGAAGCGCGGGCTGCGCGTCAGCCACACCAGCTCGTAGCCGTGGTCCGGGGCCGCGGACAGCAGGTCGTGGTAGACCTCCGCGGCGCTCTGCCCGCTGCCGACGACGGTGATCCGCTCCTGCCGCTGCAGCGCCTCGCGGTGCGCGAGGTAGTCGGCGGAGTGGGTCACGACCGCCGGTCCCTCCGCGTCGAGCACGCCCTGCAGCGCGGCCGGCACCCGTGGCGACGTCCCGACGCCCAGCACCAGGCGCCGGGCACGGAAGGTCTCGCCGGTCGCGCTGTGCACGAGGTACGCCGTGCCGTCGTGCTCGACGTCGGTGACCTGCTCGCCGAAGCGGATGCCGGGCAGCGACTCGGCGGCCCACCGACAGTAGTCGTCGTACTCGCGGCGCAGCGGGTAGAAGCTCTCGCGGATGTAGAACGGGTAGAGGTGGCCGTGCTGCTTGAGGTAGCTGAGGAAGGACCAGCGCGAGGTCGGATCCGCCATCGTCACCAGGTCGGCGAGGAAGGGCACCTGCAGCGTCGCGTCGTCGAGCAGCATGCCGGGGTGCCAGGCGAAGCGGTCGCGGGCCTCGAGGAAGACGCCGTCCAGCTCGCCGCCGGAGCGCAGCGGCTCGGAGAGCGCGGCGAGGCCGAGGTTGAACGGGCCGAGGCCGACCGCGACGAAGTCGTGCGCCCTCACCGGACCACCTCCGCCACCGGCACGACCGCCGGSGGGKCGAGCTCGCCGGCGAGCCGTTCCCCGACCTCGCGGACGGTGTCGATGATCCCCACGACGTCGTCGGCGGTGGCCATCGGGTTGAGCAGGGTGAGCTTGAGGAACTGAACACCGTCGACCTTCGTCGCCGCGACCATCGCGGTGCCGCTGGCGTAGAGCTCCGCGCGGATCGCGGTGTTGAGCCGGCCGAGCGCAGCGTCGTCGAGCTCGCGCCCCGCCGGCCGGTAGCGGAGGACCAGGGTGCTCAGCTCCGGCGCCGCGGCGCACTCGAGGTCCGGCAGGTCCACGACCCGGCGGTGCACCTCGGTGGCGAGGTCGATGACCGCGTCGACGTACCGACCCACCAGCTCGGGACCCATCGTGCGCAGGGTCAGCCAGAGCTTGAGGGCGTCGAACCGACGGGTGGTCTGCAGGCTCTTGTCGACCTGGTTGGGGGTCGTGGCCTCGCGCGGGTTGAGGTAGTCGGCGTGCCAGGTGGCCGGGCGCAGGGTGGCGCGGTCGCGCACGATGATGGCGCTGGAGGACACCGGCTGGAAGAAGGTCTTGTGGAAGTCGACCGTCACCGAGTCGGCGCGGTCGATGCCGTCGAGCCGGTCGCGCCGGGTCGGCGAGACCAGCAGGCCGCCGCCGTACGCCGCGTCGACGTGCAGCCAGGCGTCGTAGGCACGGGCGAGGTCGGCGACCTCTGGCAGCGGGTCGATCGCACCGAAGTCGGTGGTGCCGGCCGTCGCGACGACCGCCATGGGCCGGAGGCCGAGGTCCGTGCAGGCCGCGAGGGAGCGCTCGAGCGCCGCGGGGTCCATTCGGTGCCGCGCGTCGGTCGGCACGCTGACGACGGACTCCTCGCCCAGGCCGAGCAGGCGGGCGGACTTCTGCACCGAGAAGTGGCTCTCGGCCGAGGCCAGGATGCGCAGCCGCTCGGCGGGCACGCGTTCATGCCGGCCACGGGCCAGCAGCAGGCCCTGCAGGTTGGACTGGCTGCCGCCGCTGGTGAAGACGCCGTCGGCCTCGGGACCGAAGCCGATCCGCCCGGCCGTCCACTCGACCAGCCGGCGCTCGATGAAGGTGCCGCCGACGCTCTGGTCGAAGGTGTCGAGCGAGCTGTTGACCGAGGCGACGAAGAGCTCCGCGAGCAGGGCCGGGACGACGACCGGGCAGTTCAGGTGGGCGGCGTACCGCTTCTCGTGGAACCAGACGGCGTCGTCGAGCCAGAGCTCGGACACCTCGCCGAGGACGGCATCGATGCCGTCGAGCGGCCGGTCGAGGTCGACCGCAGCGACGCGGGCTGCGGCCTCGTCGGGCTGGCGCCCGGTCGCCGGGCCGGCCACGCCCTTGAGGTGGCGGAGCAGGTGGTCGAGGCCGCTGCCGATGACGTCGGCATAGTGGTCGGCGTTGTCGGGGTGGAAGACGTGGTGCAGCGGGAGCGGTGGGACACGCAAGGCAGTTACCTCCGAGATAGGTAAGCCTTACCTAAACAGATCGCTCTCGCCTTGTCACCCCGCCGGCGTGTGCCTCGGGTCACAGCCGGGGCCGGGCCAGGCCCGCTCCCGCGCCGTTCGTCGTGCCGGACCGACCGTTCACCGACAAGCCGTCCCCACTCGCCGCAGCACCGGACCGCACCCCTGCCGTGCCGGCGGCCCCCGCTCCTAGCGTCGAGGACGGCCGTGACCGCGGTCACACCGCACGACCCAGGAGGAACCCGTGTCATCCGAGCCCGACGTGGCCGCCCGCCACGATCCCGTGTACGACGAGCTGCACGCCTCGCAGGAGTTCGCCGAGCTGAAGCGTCGTTACCGCGGCTTCGCCATCCCGGCGACCGTCGCCTTCCTGGTCTGGTACCTGACCTACGTCGTGCTGTCGATGTGGGCCGGTGACTTCATGAGCGGCCAGGTCATCGGCAACATCAACGTCGCGCTGGTCCTCGGCCTGCTGCAGTTCGCGACGACCTTCCTCATCGCGTGGCTCTACAGCGGCTACTCGACCAAGCGCCTCGACCCGCTGGCCCGCGAGCTCGACGAGCGGTTCATCTCCCTCGCCGGCAAGCCGAACCAGGGCAGGAGCAGTCACTGATGAACGACCAGGTCCTCACCGCGGGGCTCTTCCTCGCGGTCGTCGCACTCACCCTCTTCGTCACCATCCGCGCGAGCCGCAACACCAGTGGCGCCACGGACTTCTACGCCGGCGGCCGGTCCTTCTCCGGCTTCCAGAACGGCCTCGCCATCGGCGGTGACTACATGTCGGCCGCGTCCTTCCTCGGCATCTCCGGTGCCATCGCGCTGGCCGGCTACGACGGCTTCCTCTACTCGATCGGCTTCCTGGTCGCGTGGCTGGTCGCGCTGCTGCTCGTCGCCGAGATGCTGCGCAACTCCGGCAAGTTCACGATGGCCGACCAGCTGGCCTACCGGATGCGGCAGCGCCCGGTCCGTACGGCGGCCGCGACGTCCACCGTCGTCGTGTCGATCTTCTACCTGCTGGCCCAGATGGTCGGCGCGGGCAGCCTCGTGGTGCTGCTGCTCGGCATCGACAAGTCCAACACCCTCGCCATCAGCGCGGTCATCGCCGGTGTCGGCGCGCTGATGATCATCTACGTCACGGTCGGCGGCATGAAGGGCACGACCTGGGTGCAGATCGTCAAGGCGGTCCTGCTGATGACCGGCTCGGCGCTCATCGTCGTCCTGGTCCTCGCGAAGTTCGACTTCAACCTCTCCGAGCTGCTCGGTGCGGCACAGTCGACGTCGGGCAAGGAGGGCTTCCTCGAGCCCGGCCTCAAGTACGGGGCCGACCTCACGAGCAAGCTCGACTTCGTCAGCCTCGGCATCGCCCTGGTGCTCGGCACCGCGGGGCTGCCGCACATCCTGGTCCGCTTCTACACGGTGCCGACCTCGCGCGACGCGCGGAAGTCGGTGCTGTGGGCGATCGGCCTGATCGGCGTCTTCTACCTGTTCACCCTGGTCCTCGGCTTCGGTGCCGCGGCCCTGCTGAACACGGGCGCCGGCAGCGACGTCGCCACCAGCGACGGCAACCTCGCCTCCCCGCTCCTCGCGGAGGCGGTCGGTGGCGGCGCCGGGTCGACCGGGGGCGCGATCCTGCTCGCACTGATCTCCGCGGTCGCGTTCGCGACCATCCTCGCGGTGGTCGCCGGGCTCACCCTGACGTCGTCGACGTCGGTGGCGCACGACATCTACAACTCCGTCATCCGCAAGGGCCAGGCGACCGAGGCGGAGGAGATCCGGGTGACGCGGTACGCCGCCGCCGGCCTGGGCATCGTCGCGATCCTGCTGGCCATCCCGGCCCGCAACCTCAACATCGCGTTCCTGGTGGCGCTGGCCTTCGCGGTCGCGGCGTCGGCGAACCTGCCGTCGATCGTCTACAACATGTTCTGGCGGCGCTTCAACACCCGCGGCGCCACCTGGAGCATCTACGGCGGCCTGCTCTCGGCCATCACGCTGGTGTTCTTCTCGCCCGTCGTGTCGGGCAAGACGGGCGTCAACGCCGAGGGCGAGACCATCAGCAAGGCGCTCTTCCCGCTGGGGGTCGACTTCCACTGGTTCCCGCTGGAGAACCCGGGCCTGCTGTCGATCCCGCTGGGCTTCTTCTTCGGCTGGCTCGGGACGGTCACGTCGAAGGAGCCGGCCGCCGAGGAGCGGTTCACCGAGCTCGAGGTCCGCGCGCTGACCGGCGCGGGCGCCGAGCAGGCCGTCCAGCACTGACGGGGGCCAGGGAGGCCGGGGTGGGCGTCGCGCCCGCCCCGGCCTCCCGCCCGCTCCCCCCGCCGCAACCAGGACGCAACCCCTGGTGACCACACTTCCCGTGGGTCCTAATGTGACCAGTGGCACCCCGATCGAGCAGGAGACAACCGTGAGCGACCAGACAGCCCCTTCCTCCACGGAGCAGACCCTCGCCAACCTGTTGAAGGAGGACCGCCGTTTCGAGCCGCCCGCCGAGCTCGCCGCGAACGCGAACCTCACCGCAGAGGCGTACGACGCTGCGAAGGCCGACCGTGAGGGCTTCTGGGCCACCCAGGCCGAACGTCTGACCTGGGCCAGCACGTGGGACCAGGTCCTCGACTGGTCCGACGCCCCCTTCGCCAAGTGGTTCACCGGGGGCACCCTCAACGCCGCCTACAACTGCGTGGACCGCCACGTCGAGGCCGGCCGCGGCGACAAGGTGGCCATCCACTGGGTCGGCGAACCCCTCGACGACACCCGCGACATCACCTACGCCCAGCTCAAGGACGAGGTGTCCCAGGCCGCGAACGCGCTCACCGCCCTCGGGGTCGGCACGGGTGACCGGGTCGCGATCTACATGCCGATGATCCCCGAGGCGATCGTCGCGATGCTCGCCTGTGCGCGCATCGGTGCCCCGCACACCGTGGTCTTCGGCGGCTTCTCCGCCGACGCCCTCGCCTCCCGCGTCGACGACTGCGAGGCCAGGGTCGTCATCACCGCCGACGGCGGCTACCGCCGCGGCGCGCCCTCCGCGCTCAAGCCTGCCGTCGACGAGGCGCGCACCAAGACCGACAAGATCGAGAAGGTCGTCGTGGTCCGTCGTACCGGCCAGGAGGTCGCGTGGGACGACAGCGTCGACGTGTGGTGGCACGACGTGGTGGACTCGGCCTCCACCGAGCACACCCCCGAGGCCTTCGACGCCGAGCACCCGCTCTACGTCATGTACACCTCCGGCACCACCGGCAAGCCCAAGGGCATCCTGCACACCACCGGCGGCTACCTC
Source organism: Nocardioides sp. J9 (assembly GCF_007829375.1). Classification (NCBI taxonomy): domain Bacteria; kingdom Bacillati; phylum Actinomycetota; class Actinomycetes; order Propionibacteriales; family Nocardioidaceae; genus Nocardioides; species Nocardioides sp. J9. Next base: position 11,356 of record NZ_VLJQ01000003.1, read on the forward strand.
GTCGGTGCGGCCTACACCCACCACGCGGTCTTCGACCTCAAGGCCGACACCGACGTCTACTGGTGCACCGCCGACATCGGCTGGGTCACCGGCCACTCCTACATCGTCTACGGCCCGCTGGCCAACGGCGCCACCCAGGTCCTCTACGAGGGCACGCCGGACTCCCCCGAGCCGGGCCGCTGGTGGAAGATCATCCAGGACCACAAGGTCACGATCTTCTACACCGCGCCCACCGCGATCCGCTCCTTCATGAAGCAGGGCCACGAGGTCCCCGACCAGTTCGACCTCTCCAGCCTGCGCATCCTCGGCTCGGTCGGCGAGCCGATCAACCCCGAGGCCTACGTCTGGTACCGACACGTCATCGGCGGCGACCGCACCCCGGTCGTGGACACGTGGTGGCAGACCGAGACCGGCGCGATCATGATCTCCCCGCTGCCCGGCGTCACCGCCGGCAAGCCCGGCTCGGCGATGACCGCGATCCCCGGCATCGAGGCCGAGGTCGTCGACGACGAGGGCACGCCGGTCCCGAACGGCTCCGGCGGCTACCTCGTCGTCACCTCGCCGTGGCCCTCCATGCTGCGCACCATCTGGGGCGACGACCAGCGCTACGTCGACACCTACTGGTCCCGCTTCAAGGCAACCAACGACCGCGGGGCCTACTACTTCGCCGGCGACGGCGCCAAGAAGGACGACGACGGCGACATCTGGGTCCTCGGCCGCGTCGACGACGTCATGAACGTCTCCGGCCACCGGCTGTCGACCACCGAGATCGAGTCGGCCCTCGTGTCGCACCCGAAGGTCGCCGAGTCCGCCGTCGTCGGCGCCTCGGACCCCGACACCGGCCAGGCGGTCGTCGCGTACGTCATCCTGCGCAACGAGGCCGGGGACGGCGGACCGGAGATCGTCAAGGAGCTCTCCGACCACGTCCGCAAGGAGATCGGCCCGATCGCCAAGCCGCGGCAGATCATGATCGTCCCCGAGCTGCCCAAGACCCGCTCCGGCAAGATCATGCGCCGCCTGCTCCGCGACGTCGCCGAGGGCCGCAACGTCGGCGACACCACCACCCTCGCCGACGCCTCGATCATGGACCTCATCTCCGCCGGCCAGGCGTCCTCGACCGAGGACTGACCTCCACCGCGGTCGGTGGTTGAGGTGCGAGGCGCCCAGC